>CACXZL010000126.1 GCA_902772085.1 uncultured Coriobacteriaceae bacterium
GCCTGGGCCTTCAGCATGTTTGCCGGATTGCAGTCGAGCGGGTACGTCGTGGTCTTGGTGAGCATGCAGCCCATGAGCGCGCCGGGCACCATCTCGTGCAGAAGCTTGGTGGCGAGCGCCGAGGCCACGAACTGGTTGTGCACGCTCTGGTAGATCATCTCCTCGCGCTTCTCGGACGGATAGCGCTCCTCGCAGAAGCCTATGGTGGTCCAGGGGTGCCGAAAGACCGAGTCGATCTCGTTGAAGGTGAGCCAGTACTTCACGAGCCGACCGTAGCGCTTGAAGCACGCCTTGCAGAAGCGCAGGAACAAGCCGATCACGCGACGGTCATACCACCCGTCGAAATGATCAGCGAGGTAGACCGGCTGCTCGTAATGGTGCAGCGTCACCAACGGCTCGATGCCCCGCTCTTTCATATAGGTAAAGACATCCTCGTAGAACTTGAGTCCGGCCTCCAGCGGCTCCGCCTCGGTTCCCGTGGGAAAAAGCCGCGTCCACTGAATCGAGAGGCGCAACGTCTTGAAGCCCATCTCGGCAAAGAGGTCGATGTCCTCGCGCCAACGGTGATAGAAGTCCACGGCATGTCGCTTGGGATAGCGTTGTGTGTCCGTCGATGCCTCGGCCGCCTTGATGTCCGCGTCCGTGATGCCATGCAGCGCCCGGTAGTCGCTCTTGTCCACATGGGGCTTGTAGGTCGTGCAGTCGGCCACGCTCAGGCCCTTGCCGCCCTCGTTCCATCCGCCCTCGTACTGGTTTGCCGCTGTCGCACCACCCCAGAGAAAGCCCTTCGGAAACCGTGCCATGCCATTCTCCCTTCATCGCCTGCCTTTGCATTCAATGATACAAGGTATTGTCCTATGAACGGGCTTCCCATCTCCCTATGGTAACGGTCGGAAAGCACAACCCTTTGCCTGCAGGCTCATACCCCTTGGATGGTAATGAAGCCCTTCGGTTCAGCGTAGTCGCCAGTCACCTCGTGGTCACACGCCTCTACGAGATAGCTCGCGAACGCCTCGTAGTCGAAGCCGTAGGCCACGGGCTTCTCGGCATCGGAAGCCTGCTTGAAGACATAGTAAGTGTCACCACCCTCGCACATGAAGCTGCACGTGGCCACCGTATACGTCTCGCTTTCGCTGAAGCCCCGGCCGCCCACGTCCATGATCGTCACGCGTGCGCCAGGCTTCGCCGGAGAAGCGTAGGTAGAGTCGGGATACAACGGGCCCTCCTCATAGGGAACCGATGCGTCGACCACGAACGTGATGCGCGACACCTGCGGAAACGCTCCCAGTCCCTTTTCCCTTTTAACGGCTTGGCACGCCGCCTCAAGCGCCTCGAGCAGCTGGGCGCCCGTCACTTTGAGCACCATCAACTCATTCGAATAGGGCAACACCGCCTTTATGTCTTTCAGTGTGATGTCACCCGCCTCGATCGACGTACGGATGCCTCCCCCACTCAAGAGGCCTGCGTCGACTTCGTATCCCAACTCTTTGTTTGCCGTCCATCGAAAGGCTTCGCATACGAAGTCGCCGAGGTTTGTCTCCCGTGTGCGCACACCCGGGCTCCGCTCGCCGTTCAGCAGGAAGGGGGTCGATCCCAGCACTACCGCTAGCCCGGAGCTCACGCGAGAGTCCTCTTCGTCAATGATCGTCTGCACGGACGTATCGACCCCTTCGAAAGAGCCGGCTGCGATGAGGTTTTCCACCGGAGCGCCCTTGTCGATGGCCACGACCCCGATGTTGTGCAGGTAGCAGCCCGTCTCCACGAGCAGCGTGCCCTCCATCTCCTCTTGGACCTCCTCGTGGTCGTGCCCATCTATGAAGAGGTCGATCCCCTTCACATGGCTGAGCACGTCCTTGCTCGTACCGCCCATAGACTCGGCATTTCCCAGATGCCCCACGCATATCACGAGGCTGCATCCCTCATCACGCAACTCCTTTACCTGGGCTTCCGCGCATGAGTAGAGCTCGTCTTCTTTGAGGAATGTGAGACCCTCCACGACACTGGGACTCGAGGTCGACATGGCCGAGGGTGTCGTGAGGCCAAAGAACCCCACCTTCGTGCCGTCTGCAAGCTCCATGATCTTATGCGCGGCGAAGCGAGGCTCGCCCGTCTGCCTGTCGAGGATGTTTGCCGAGAGCCACGGGAACTTCGCAGCCTTCTCGTTTGCCACGAGCAACTCCGAACCCCAGTCGAACTCGTGGTTGCCCACCGTCATGAGGTCGTACCCGCATGCGTTCATAAAGGTGATCGCCGTGGAGCCCTTGGCGTTGTCCACGAGCGGCATGCCCTGCAAGGCGTCACCAGCATCTACGAGCAGCACCTCATAGCCCTTCTTCTCCCACTCGGCCTTGAGCGCAGGCACCGCAGCCATGGAGAAGTTGCCCTTGGTATCTCCGGAGCCTTGGACGGCCACATCGTGACCGTGGGTGTCGTTGGTGTGGATGATGGCAAGAAGCGGAGCCGAGGTCTCCATTCCGGCGTGCATCTCTTCTTTATCCTGTGACGACTGCGCGCAAGCGGCCAGGGCCGCCGAGGCGCTCAAGAGGCCGATTCCCTTCAGAAAGTACCGACGTGTCACCGACGTGCGCATGGACTCGTGCAACATCAGTCCCCCTTTCCATTCGCTCGCTCTGCCCCACTGCATGCGGCATCAAACAACACCTTACATGCTAGCCCATCTTTTTGCCAGAAAGCATGGCACTACAGAAGCAGCATGCAGGCAAACGGTCGCGGCGGAGACGACAACCGAATGCCTGACACGTCGAGACCTCATCCCGGTGGCGGGAGTGGAATGAGCCTATACGTGCGCCTCCTTCACGAACCGTCGCACATCGCCCGGGCGACGGGGCCTGACGTTCTTTCAGCATGCCCTTGTATATCCCGTCGAATGAGCGGTTATACGTCGCCCGTCATGTCGTGTATCATGAAAGCACAAATGCATCTGAAAGGAGCCACCATGTACGGAGATCTTCCCAAACCAAAAAGCCGTCTGCACGTGAGCCTCAACGCACCTACCACCCTCATCTTTACCGCGCTCTGCGTGTGCGCGACCATACTTGGCCAAGTCACGGGAGGCACCGCCACGCGCATGTTCTTTTCCACCTACAGCGCCCCGCTGTACGACCCGTTCATGTACGTTCGGCTCTTCACGCACACCATCGGCCACGGCGGCTGGGATCATCTCGTATCAAACATGACCTACATCTTGCTCCTTGGACCGCTTCTGGAAGAGAAATACGGATCGCAGACGCTTGCGTTGGTCATACTGCTGACGGCGGGCATCACCGGCGTGCTCAACAACCTGCTGTTTCCCAACGTCGTGCTCTGCGGGGCAAGCGGGGTATGCTTCGCGTTCATCCTCCTTTCCTCGATAACGAGCCTCCGCGAAGGAGAGATACCTCTCACCTTCATCTTGGTGGCCGTGCTCTTCTTGGGCGAGCAGGTAGTGAACGGCATCGTTGCAAAGGACAACATAAGTCAGTTCACGCACATCATCGGCGGCCTTGTGGGAGCAGGGCTCGGTTTCGCCCTGGGCGGAAGGAAGGTCCCCGAGGACTAAAGTGGTCGTCACGGCGCCCGTCAGTTGTCGTTCTCGAAGCATGGCCCGTGCTGCTAGGCCAGGATAACGTGGCCACATGCGCCTTATTCGAGCAACCGCCGAAGCGTGCGCTCGCGGTCGTTGATGAAACGGGACATAACCTGAAAGCTTTCGGTGTCCTCGTATGCGACTTCCTCGATGCCGTCCTCGCCAAAGTGCAGAATCTGCGCATCCGGCAACGCGAGCAGTATGGGCGAGGGCGTAGCTACGATGAGTTGCGCCCCGTGCTCCGCCAAGTCGTAGAACTCGCGCAGAAGCGTCATCTGATGAAGGGGCGAGAGCGCCGCCTCAGGTTCGTCGAGAAAGTACAGCCCGTTCTCGATGAAGTCGTTCTGCACCGCCACAAGGAACGCCTCACCATGGGAGAGCTCGTGCAATCGCACTTTCTGCGGACCGAAGCGCAGGTCGTCATAGGTCTCCGCCGCGCTTGCGACGTTGTAGAAGCTTTCCGCGCGTAGAAACCACGCCCGCCACGGTCGCTCGAAGCTGCGCATGAGATGCACCGCCTCGTACAGCCGAGAGTGGGTGTCGTGCGTGGAAAACGCGTAGTTTCGGCTGCCTCCCTCCGGGTTCAGCCCGAAGGCCACGGCCATGGCCTCAAGCAGCGTTGACTTCCCCGACCCGTTCTCCCCCACGAGGAAGGTGACGTTGCGCGTAAACGCCAGACTATCGAGGCCCGCGAGTGCCGGAATCCCCCGCACATAGGAATCCGTTTCCACCGCTTCCCAATCTATGACTACCTCGCGTATGAAATGTGCCATCAAGAAGACCTCTTTCCAACTCACGCTTCCTTGCCCGTCGGTGACCAAACTGCAATGCGTAGGGAAAGATCCTATCTTACTCTAAATTACTTTAAGTAGATGCAGTTCATCATCTCACTCACCCCGAATTACGGTATGCTAGACACTAATCTGTCTTTATGCTGAAAGGATTCGGTATGGCAACCGCCGCACGACGCAGAATGAATAAAAGGAAAACAAAGCCTACCGCCAAATCTCGGTATGTGGATTCACTTGACGGCCTGCGAGCACTCTGCGCACTTGCCGTAGTCGGATACCATATGAAGCTTCCCTGGCTCGGCGGAGGACTCTTGGGCGTCACGGTGCTGTTTGTGCTTTCAGGCTATCTTGTGACTGCAGGTTTGATCAAGGAATTCAGCACGTCGCACGGAAGAATCAACCTCGGCCAATTCTGGATCAGACGCTTCTGGCGTCTGATGCCCACCGTTGCGGTGTTTGTGGCCGTCACCGGCGCCGTTTGCGCCATCTTCAATGCAGAGCTCTTTACCAAGATGCGGCCAGACATACTCCCCTCGCTCTTCATGGTCATAAACTGGACGAAGATCCTCTCCAACGAATCGTATTTCGCCGCCGCTGGCGCCCCATCCCCCCTCACGCACTTCTGGTCGCTCGCCATCGAGGCACAGTTCTACTTCGTATGGCCACCCATCATATATTTACTCATGCGCCTGAGAACGCCGCGCAAAGGCATAAAGGCCGGCCTGCTGGTGGCGTCATTGGTCTCGGCCGGGCTGATGGCGCTCATGTACGTGCCCGGCGCAGATCCCTCACGCGTATACTACGGGACCGACACGCGCGCCATGAGCATGCTTTTGGGATGCTGGCTCGCCTTTGCGTGGTCTTTTGGCCGCATGAGCAGGCGTAAGGCGTCGCGCCTGAAAGGCATCCATCGCACGGTGGTGCAGCTCATCGGTCCGGCATGCATCATGGGGCTTGTCGCCATGATGATCTTCACCGAAGGATACTCTTCGTTCTCCTACTATGGCGGCATCTTGCTCTGCTCGGTCCTCACGCTCGGCGCCGTGGCGTGCCTGGTACCAGCAGGCAGCGTCGTCTCACGGATCTTTTCGTTCAAGCCCTTCGTGTGGGTGGGAAAGCGCTCCTATGCCATCTATCTATGGCACTATCCGCTGCTCGAGCTCATGAACCCGCTGAACGCCACGGCGGGCATCCCGTGGTGGAAGCTTTTGTTGGAACTCGCGCTCATTCTCTTGCTGTCGGACCTCTCGTACCGGTTCATCGAGACTCCGCTGCGCTCTCCCGCCGCGATCAGGGGCGCGTTTGACAACGGCGAGAAGAGCGGCCGTCGTGAACGCCAACGCACCAGACGCCAGACCACGAACTCCCCCGCCGTTCCTTCCAAGGGCATCCTTGCAGTCGCCCCTGCGCTCGCGATCATCCTCGTCGGAGCAGCCATCACGACCTACGGGCTCATCAACGTTGAACCAGTCACGGCAGGCGGCGTCAGGGCAAACGAGAAGCGCGTCATGCAGGCATCCTTGAAAAAACCGTTGCAAGACGGCGTCTACGACGTGGTGCTCATAGGCGACTCCGTGTCACTTGGTG
>CACXZL010000127.1 GCA_902772085.1 uncultured Coriobacteriaceae bacterium
TGTTTGTCTGCTTGAGCAGGGCGAGGGAGCTTTGTGCGAGCTCTATCTCATGTGATATATGCGATATGCTGGAGGCCCATGTGCCGAGTTTTTCGCTATATGCCATCTCGGCGCTGAGCTGTTGTTTGTGAGACAGCTCTGCGATGAAGCCCATGTGCGATTGTATGAACGCCCGCTCGCGGTCGATGCGACGCTTGTAACGAAGGATTCTGGTGATGGGAAACACGATTCCGAGACCCATGACAAGAAAGCCGATGACACGCAAGACGTTCGACCCGGCCTCGGTGGGGAGCTCCATGGAGTCGTGCCTTCCTACAGATTGCGTCTGTCCCAACGTGAGGCTCATCAGGTCCGTGGCCCTTCCCACGGCATCGTTCCAGGCGCCTGCTGCCAATCGCAGGATCTCATCTCCGTCCACGATGAGCATGCGACCCAACCACATAAGTGCGATGCCGACGCCAAGATAAAGCGCGGAGCGTATCGCCAGCGAACGTATGGCCCTGGCATCGGAGCTCAGGGCAGACAAAGAGCGGCTGGCGCGTCGTTTGACGGCCTTGGAATCGGGCTTCGTGGCATCGACTTGCGCGCGCGTCTTCTCGAAGTCCTTGATCCTGCTGCTTGTGGCATCGGCCAACGCATGCGTTGTGTAGATGCTTGCCTCCAACACGGTGATTGCTTGCAGGTCCTCGGGTTGCGGGCGCGATCCTGAAACCGTGTGGTCCTCGACAAGACCGATAGCTGCGTCTGAGGTCGCGTCGCTCTGTGTGTGGATGGTGGCAGTGTGGTAGGGCACTACGTCAAGAAGCTCTTCCAGTTCCACCTCGACACGCGAATCCAGCGGCTTTATGGGAGCGCGCATGGAGTCCGCACCACTCGAGTCACTGCGCGGCCTTCTTTGCGGTCCGTTCTTTGTGAAGAGAACGGTAAACGGCTTGCGGTCTCCACGAAAGGCTCGCAGGTGGCAGAGCATGCGGCACAAGAGCTCCTGCAAGTCGGGTATGAGGCTGCACAGGCGCACGTCATAACGTACCTGAAACGTGTCTTTGTCGGCGAGCTCCACGATGAGCGGATGGTTGTCTGCCTGAAGTAAGAAGACCGTGATCCCGGTAATGCGTCCGTTCGCTACGACTTGTCGCACGTCATCGGGCGCGTCTGGGGTGGCGACGCTGAGTGCCTTGTCGCGTTCAAGCGTGGCGAGCAGGCTGAGCATGTCGGGAAGGACCGACTCGACATCCTGATGCGTGAGCTGATACAAGGAGATGACGTCGTTGCTACCTCGAAGGAGACGGCGCCAGACCATAGAAGTTTGCAGGCGGCCATGGAATCGAGACGTCCATTTGGCCCGCGTGCGATAAGATCCATCTGACTGTCCTCCCGAGACGTCGCCGTTGCGTCTATAGTATAAAGACAACGAACCGCATGGCTTCTGCCATTTTCAGAGCGATTTTGTCAAAAGCGGGCTGGCCCCTTTTGACATCTATATACTTGGGGTGGAAGGAAGCGAGGTGACCATGCTTGCCGTATACGACCTTACCTGCAACGGTCTGCGTGACGCGTGTGGCGTGAGCGAGCCGCTCGTGCTGTCGTGGCGGCTCGGGTCCGACCGTATGGGTGCCGAGCAGTCGACGTGTCGGCTCGTGGTCACGTCCATGAAAGACGGGTCGTGCAAGTGGGACACCGGTACGGTTTACTCGTCCGCAAACAAACTCGTGTACGATGGCGAGGCCTTGGACGAGGGCGAGACGTGCGTGTGGTTCGTCTCGGTCACAGACGATGGAGGGCAAAGCGCCGACGGCGCACCCTCTTCGTTCGTATACGGCTCCCGGCCACAGGGTCCTACGAGTGCAGAGGGGCCGCAACGCCTTGGGATGATCTGGACCTCGGACGAGGCGCTCGACGAGGCGCTGGATGCGGTGGCTTGTGCGGGCGATTTGGATCACCCGATGTGGCGTGGGCTGGTGGGGCTCTCTTGGGCGGACGGTGAGCACGAGCGCATCCTCTTCCAGCCGCGGGTGGAAGGTGGACGAGCTGGCCTCCTTGATTTTGCTCAGGGGAGTCTCCTACTGTCGCGAGGGTTGCTGGTGGCTCGATGGGAGCGACGATCCTCGGACGTGGTGCTTGAGCTCCTCTTGCCGCCTGGAGTTGCGGGCGTGGTGGACGTAGGAACAAAGACGCATGAGGTGGCGTCGGGCAGGCATGCATACCGGATGGCTGCGGCAGGCGATACGATACCGGAGGAACGATAGATGACGATACGTGCAAACGAGATTCGACTGGTCGCGGTGGACGAAGACGGAACGTTTTTGCGAGATCACCAGAACTACGACCATGAGCGCTTCGAACGCATCTTTGCGAGAATGAGCCAAATCGGAGTCCGCTTTGTTGTGGCGACCGGCAACCAATGCTATCAAGTACAGGATCTCTTTCCCTCCCATACGCACGAGATGGGCATCGTTTCGGCAAATGGTGCCTACGTGCTCGATGCGGGGGAGGCTGTCTTCGCCGCACGGGCATCGAAAGCCGCCGTGGAGCGCATGATAGACGTTGCCCATGAGCGGCCCGAGGTGCCGTTCTCCATGCTCGGCGTCAAGGGTGCCTACGTGGAGCGGGGCACGCCACAGGAGTTCTTTGATGATACGGCGCACTACTGTCATCGACTGCGGTGGGTGGACGATTTTCGTGAGGTGGATGACCAGGTCTTCATGTTTTCCTCGGTCGTCGACGAAGCGGTGGTGGCGCACGAGATCGAGCGCTGTGCCGAGGCGGTGGACGGCCTGATGGATGTGGTAAGCTCTGGTGATGGCTACTTTGACGTGGTCTGTCCGGGAGTGAGCAAGGCGTTGGGCTTGCAGCATCTCATGGAGCGTTGGGGCGTAAACCCCAAGCAGTGCATCGCCTTTGGTGATTCCGACAACGACCGGGAGATGCTGCGCATGGTAGGCTGTGGCTATGCCATGCAAAACGCTCCGGCAGAGCTCCGCGCGGAGGCGGACCGCATCGCTCCTCCCTGTACGGAGGACGGAGTGCTTCGAGTGCTTGAAGAGCTCTTTTGGTAAGGGACGGTTCTGAGTTGCTGGACGTGCGAGGTCTTGAATCGGTACATGCGGCAGACTATCTTTGGGGTGCCATGGAGGTGCAGAGAGAAGCCGACGGATGGGCTCGTCCGTTTCGCTTCTCGACATCTCAGCGGCGTGCCCTTACGAGTTGCTTGGCTTGGCATCCCGGGGTGTATAGACAGACGTCGGCCACGACATCGGGCGTGTGCGTGAGGTTTACGACAGATGCGACGAGAGTCGTTCTCGCCGTGCGGATTGACCCCGAGCCACCCGCGGTGGCCGCTGCTCTGCGTGAGGCGCGCGAGGTGCGGGGGATATCCGATGCGGATGGCGACCCGTCCCTGGGAATGACGCCTCCTGGGGCGGTTGACGCGGCGCCGGCGTTGCTGGATGGCATTTCGATCGTCGTGGATGGCAGGGCGCAGGGATTATATGAGCCTCGCGACGGCCTCGTAAGCGTAGACCTCATGGACCCGATAAGCGAACCAGGCATGGGTGTTGTGGCGCTGCCGGGTCTTGGAAAGAAGCGCCATGTGGCAATGTGGCTTCCCTGCATGCATGACTGCGTGATACGAGAGCTTTGGACCGACGGAACCTTCGTGCGCCGCGAAACGCCACGGCGGCGCCTTCTGGTGATCGGCGATGCTACCGCACAGGGGTTTTGTTGTATGGACCCGGCTCGCTCTTGGCCCGCGCTGCTGGCTGAGCGGCTTGATCTGGAGCTCGTGAACCATGCGGTGGCAGGTATGGTGTTTCAGCCCTCCTTTGCCCAATGCGAGAACGTGTCTCATGTAGGACACGTGCTCATAGCTCTGGGAGAGAGCTACAGAGACGAGCGATGCGATGCGCAGAGCTTCGCGCATGATGCAAAGAGCTTCTTTGCCACGCTCGCGCGTGCCTTTCCTGACGCCGCGCTGTGGGCGTCGACGCCTCTCTGGTATGACGAACGGTCGATTCCCCTGCGGCGTGGAAGTTGCTATGAGGTCGTACCGCAGATCATGGGGGAGTGTGCGCGGCAGTATGGAGTGCAGGTGGTGGATGGGCTTGGGCTCCTTGATCACAGCGCCCTGCTCATGGCGGATCGGGCAAGCATGCCGGATGGACGTGCCCACGAGCAGATCGCGGAACGGCTGCACGCCGTGATGCTCGTGGCGCGAGCGAGCGCCGATGACCTCAATGTCACCGCGCACGAGGTGCTGCTTGAAGCGACAGAGGCAGAGGTCTGCTTGAAGCCCCTGTATGAGACCGTGCATCGTGGACTATGCGAGATACTGTACGCGGCGCGTGGTTGCGTACTGGCGATGCTACGCGATGGAAGTCAGATGCTGTATGCGGATGACTTGTCCTTATCGGCTGCCGTCTGCGATCTTTACGCGCATACGGACACCTATCACGTCTTTGGGGAGCGCATGGCCCGATGGCTTGCCGAGTCGTTTGGGCTGGCGAGAAGAAAGCCGCGGCATCTGTGCGTGTATGAGGGGGCTGAGCCCTTGTTGATCGATCCAGTGCGTGGGGAGTGCATCCAAACGCTTGAGGAGTGCCATGCGGAAGAGGTGCTGAGGCATGGGGGAGCCTGGGCTGAGGAAGAGGTACGCGATGGGTTGAAGGCTGGCCGTTTCATCGGGGCTTTTGTGGGGGAAAAGCTCGTCGGCTTCATCGGCGAACGTTCGGATGGGTGCATGGGGCAGCCAGAGGCCTTTGGCAAGTACAAGAAAGAAGGCTGGATCGAGGACCTCGAGAAGGCGAAGATAAACGCTCATCTTGCGGCGGGCGAGATGCCCTGGATGGAAGTGTACCCACAAAACAAGGCGCTGCTCCGTTTGCAGAGTCGACTAGGGCTGTGCGTGTTGCCGGCAAGCGAGGCGTGCCTTATGGACCGTGCGCCAGATGGCCCATACGATGGCGCAAGCGAAGCGTGAATGGAGGTTCAAAATGAGGACGCAGGATCTATCTCCAAGGGATGGCGGATCGGGAAATCCGTTTGCGCCGCATCTGAACGGCGTGCTGTCACATGAGGCAAACGAGCTGGTGCATGAGCTTGTGACGGGTGCGTGTGCAAATCCCTACGCAACCCCAAACGATGCGGCCATACGGCGCGATGAATCAGATCGAGATCGCGATACCGTGTTGCGCCCTGCCTTCGTGCGCGATGCCGAGAAAATCATGCATATGCCTGCGTACAACCGACTGAATGGCAAGACACAGGTGTTTTCGTTCAGGGAGAACGACGACCTCACGCGCCGGGGCCTACACGTACAGCTGGTCGCGCGCGTGGCTCGCGACATCGGCTACGCACTTGGCTTGAACCTCGACCTCATAGAGGCCATCGCATTGGGGCACGACATCGGCCATACGCCGTTTGGCCATGCGGGGGAGCACTTTCTCAACGACGTGTTTCACAGGCGTACGGGCCGTTGGTTTTTTCACAACGTGCAGAGCGTGCGCGTGCTCGATGTGCTCTATGGACGCAACGTGAGCATGCAGACGCTCGATGGCGTGATCTGCCACAATGGGGAGTTCGAGCAGCAGAAGCTTCGCACGAGCGGACGACGCGACATGGCGAGCTATGACGTCATGGTGGCGGATTGCTGGTCGCGCGGCAACGAGGCGATTTCGCATCTGGCTCCTTGTACGCTGGAGGGCTGCGTGGTGCGTGTGAGCGACATCATTGCCTACGTGGGCAAGGATCGTCAAGACGCCATACGGGCGGGCATCGCCACAGAGCAGACCTTTGATGATGGGCTTGGCGGTGCATACAACGCGTGGGCACTCAAGGCGTTTGTGGCGGATGTGGTGGAGCACAGCGTTGGCAAGTCGCGCATCGCCATGAGCGAGGAGGCATTTGCCGAAATGCGCCGGGCGAAGCGCGAGAACTACGAGAAGATCTACGGGGCAAGTGAGGTGAATGGCGAGTTCGGGCGAGGTATCGCTGACCTGTTTTGCCAGCTCTACGAGCGCATTATGGATGATTTGCAATCTGGTCGGGAAGACTCGCCGGTGTTTCGTCACCACATCCGTCATGTGGACCAGTGGCTCGGGCATTACGGTCGCGCGTACGACTGGCAGCGTGACCTTGACCTTACGACGGTGGATTATATCGCGTCAATGACCGATGATTACTTCATGGCGATCTGCGCGTACTTGTTTCCTGGGTCGGAGGACCTCTTTCCCCGACGGGAGCATTTCTAACGATTCAAACGCTGCCCTTTGTGTGGGCGGCGAAAGGGACTGCGATGGCGCATGGGAGCGGCTTTCGCTCAGCAGAGGCTTGTTTGAAACCAAAAAGGACCGAGCGATTGGCTGCTTTGTGGCGAAAGATCCGCATGGTGACAAACAGGCCAGCCACCCTGTCTGGCTGCGCTGATTTTATGGCGCGTTGCCGTATAACAGACGAGCTTTCAGCAATATTTATAGCCCAATCTAGCATGCAATCAAAATAAAAACAGGCCAAACAAACTGCTTGACCTGTCGTTTACCGTGGTGGGCGATGCTGGATTCGAACCAGCGACCCCATCCGTGTGAAGGATGTGCTCTACCCCTGAGCCAATCGCCCTTGCAACGAAATTCATATTAGCAGACCAAATGACGCAGTGCAAGAACTTTTTTCTTCTTTTTGATGGGTCGGTTGCTACAACGCTTGGCTCGTGCGATGCAAGTTGGGCACCAGCCGCAGCCTCTGTTTGGCGCGGCCATCTTACCACGCATCGATTTCGTTTGACATGTATCAAACAACTGGCTGATTGACTGTTAGTATTTATTTATAATCCACCGCACGATAGGGAGGGCTGCCCATGGATAAGAAGATGAGAGCGAACATTGCGTCCCGTGTCGTATTGAGCCTCTTAGCCGTGCTTTCCGTCGTATTGATACTCGTGGGTGTGAGCCGTCTCTATGGCCTGTACAAGAACTTGGCCGACAACGACGAGTCCATGGCGCGCGCGTCGCTGCGGGACAAGAAGCAGCACTCCGTGCTCTTCCTGTCGTCATACAGCCAGTCGCACTTCTCCGTGCCCCTGCAGTGGGACGGCGTCAGCAAGGCGTTCGAGGGCACGGAAGTCCTGCTCGACACTGAGTACATGGACATGAAGAACAA
>CACXZL010000128.1 GCA_902772085.1 uncultured Coriobacteriaceae bacterium
GTATTCCCCTTGTCTGCAACTCAAAGTTCTTGGGATGTCCATGGGCGGCCACAAACCCCTCTGTCTTGGCAATTGCCCGTTCGAGGGCGTCGCACTCCACCACACCTTTCCAAAAGCACGTCACCTTCTCGACGTCTTGCGCCAAGTCCACTATCTCGGGCACCAGCAAATCCACTGGCCTGCGCACCTTCTTTAGCATCTCAAGCGTCGGGATGTCTATGCCATAAGAACTCATAGCTTCATATCGCTGTCGCTCTGCATAGACCTCACCATCTGCAAAGATGTCGAAGGTGACCTCAAGGTCCCGCACACGGTCGTATAGCTCAAGCACATGCTGCTTGTTCATCCCAGAAACGTGAATCCTCTTTTGCGCCTTCACGTCATAGATCACGGAGCCATTCGAGGCCACGACGTAGCGGGTGGCGTCATGCGCAAGCACCTCGGTGGGCACGGCGCTCACAGGCCTTCCCGTACAGGGCACAAATACAGATCCGCGCTCCGCCACCACGTCCAGCAGCCGCATATTCAGAGATGGGACGGCCTTGCTCGAGGCAAGAAACGTCCCATCCATATCGGCAAAGACTATAGAGGCGTCTGGCCCTCTTCCCATACCTGCTCCCTAAGAACGGCTTGCAAGCGGCGTATACTCCTGGCCAGTGAGACGACTACCGTAAGCCGGTCGAATGATGCGGCCAGAACCATAGAGCTCTTCCATGCGGTGAGCCGCCCAGCCAGCCGTACGCGCGATGGCAAAAATCGGCGTGTACATTTCTTGGGGCACACCGAGCATAGAGTATACAAATCCGGTGTACATGTCGATGTTTGCAGAGATGGTCTTCTTGATACCACGCACATCACGCATGACTTCCGGTGCCAGATGCTCCACGCGCTCGATAAGCTCAAGCTCATCCAGAATGCCTCGCTGCTTTGCAAGGTTGCGCGCGTAGCGCTTTACGATTTGAGCGCGCGGATCGCTCTTGGTGTAGACTGCATGGCCTACGCCGTAAATAAGACCCGCATGGTCGAAGACCTCACGACGTAAGATGCGTGCAAGGTAAGAGGCAATCTCCTCTTCGTCATCCCAGTTGCGCACGTTGTGCTCGATGTCCGCAATCATCTCGCCTACCTTGAAGTTTGCGCCACCGTGCTTTGGCCCTTTGAGCGAGCCAATGGCGGCAGAATAGGCAGAATAGGCGTCGGTGCCAGAGGACGAGAGGACCCGACAGGAGAATGTAGAGTTGTTTCCTCCCCCATGCTCAGCGTGCAGCATGAGCATCACGTCGAGCAGCAGCGCCTCATCACGCGTGAAGCCCTGATTTCCACGCAGCACATCGAGGACCGACTCCGCCATGGAATAGTTTTCCTCTACAGGCGGAATCAAGAGCTTCTCATCGTTCTCCGCAGCAGTGATGGCGGCTTGGGCAATCGCCGCAACGCGTGGTAGGCGACTGAGCAACGTGATGGCAACGTCTATCTCGTGCACGGGAGAGGTATCGTCAGGGGTTTTGTCAAACGAGTACATGAGAAGCGTCGCACGCTGCAGGATATTCATGATGGAATGCGAGGCGCTTGTACGCGGAAACACATGGATAAAACCCTCGGGCAGGTGTCTTCTAGAGCCAAGACGTGCATTGAAGTCCGCGAGCTGATCGGCGTTTGGCAAGGCGCCCGTGAGCAGCAGATAGGCTATCTCCTCATAGCCAAAGCGGCCATCGTCTTGGGCGCCTCTCACGAGCGTCTCCATATCGTAGCCACGCAGCGTCAACACGCCGTCGTCGGGCACTGCACGGCCATCTATTTTGTTGTACCCATGAACGTTTGAGATGGTCGTGAGGCCCACCAACACACCCGAGCCGTCGGCATTGCGCAGCCCTCGCTTTACATCCAGCTCGGTATACAACTCATCTGGCACCTGGTCCACCATACGGTATCCCTCATAGAGCTGGCGCGAGACCTCGCCCATCTCCACAGCCTCGCTCGGCATGGGATACACATCGCGGAACTTCTCGAGAGCCGACGTATCTGCACTGGAAAGCATTGACCCCTTCAAATAGCTCTTCAACGACATGTCATCTCCTCAAGCAATCGCCTTACAATACTTACAAGAACACCACTTCCCGCAAAGATATGCTCTTTTTGGGAAGTGGCCTGTAACTCTACACCTCAAATAATGCCCAGCGAAAGACAATCCCATAGATAGGCACGTAATCTTTAACGCTCTTGGTCCGTCCGGACCATCCATAGTTTGACGTGGTTAGAGTCGGTACATATATCTGAATACTTCTTCACGCTGCATGGTGATTTGTACGCCAAGCTTTTCGGAAAGCGAATTGAGCTGGCTCTGCAGCTCAGCAAACGCGACAGTAGCACTCTTCAAATCCACCAACATCGTCATGGTGAATATACCCTGCAAAATGGTCTGTGATATATCCAAAATATTCGCATCATGCTGTGCAAGTACGCCCGTCACCGCAGCAACTATACCCGAGCGGTCACTGCCAAGTACTGTGATGATGGCACGATTTTGCGCGTCCTGGTCTTGTATGGACATACTGCTCCTCAAACATCAGCCAATACTGCAAGCTACAAGTTTAGTTCTCCGAGCTATCTATCTGGCGCTCAAACAACATGCGCACATCATCCACCGACATCTCAAGCGCTACAGATAGCTCCTCGAGCGACCGCTGGCTCGCCTGTTTGAGGATACGCTCGTATGCCACGGGAGGTTTTTTGTTGCGCGCACGCGTCTCGGCGATACGCGTGCGGAACGTCTTCACGATACGCACTGAATCCCGACAAGTGCCCTTGCGAATCTCCTGCTTGAAATGCTCCTCCTCAAGAGCATTGCTACGATCCGTGTAGTTGTCTACCTGCATGGACGGGTACTCTTCAATGAGCTCTTCCGCCTCATCGCGCGTGAGCACGCGCCTGAGCTTGTCGGAATTGGCAACTGGGAAACGAATGTAGGTGGGGTGACGCATGCCTATCGGGAGAAGCCGATACGCTTCCATGGGCTCGGTCACAAGCTCCTCAATCCTGCAAACACCTTGACCGGGATGAACGATATACTCTCCTACGTTATACATACTGACCCCCTCCAATAGCCGATAATATTGTACCACACGCCTAGAATTATGTGGGTTTTTCATAAGTAGACTTGTGGTAAACACATGAAGGAAGTAGTTTAAATCATTTTTATCGAGCAGAGCAGGTTGCTACTCTCTGGATTTACAACGCAACGCCGGCCATTCCCAGCGAAGCTTGCTTCTACCCCGCGTCCTTCGAGCAAGACGATGCGTCCCCGTACTCGGGCGGCCTCGCCATAACGCGAGACCGCACACGGAGACGCATCGCCTCACCCGTTCTTGCCATAGGCACAATCAGCAACCTACTTGCAGGTGGCAACGACCCAAGCTATGAGGTTCTCCTCCGCGGAACCGGAATACTCAGCCAATACGTGGCCTTGTCCCCACACGGGATTGAGCGCAACGTCAGCCACGCCTTCGTAATGCTGAAGCGCCAACGCAAGGTTTAATTCCGTGCAGAGCGAAGTGTCCGTTTGGAAAAGACCCGAATTGATACGCCAGTGCGGTGCCACGGAAGCAGTGCCGAAGCCCTCATAATGTCCACTGACAAAGTAGAGAGGGTTCACCATATTCATACGCGTTTCCATGCTTGACTTGAGCGTATCGACCTTCTTCAAATCTTCCGCCCAGTCTTTGGCGAAGGCTTCATTCCAACCAGAGCCCGCTGCATAGGAGGATTGCGATGCCGTGATTCGGTCGCCCATCATTTTGCTGAAGTGCGATGACCCTACCTCATCGGTTCCGAAGAACTGGTTCTCCACGGTAGAGCGATCCGGCGCATCAAACGCTCCGACGCCTTTCGCACCCAATGCCCGCTATGCGTACCGTGCCGCGCGTCTGATTGTAGGTAAACCATTGAGAATCGGCATTGAGATCTTCTACGTAGTCATCCTCCGTACTGTACACGACCGACTCCACTTTCGTTTTGCCTTCGGTCGCCGTTGCGGAAGCAGTCACACCAGCCGCCTGCGCGGATGCGTCACCCGTGACTGCTTCCACGTCAAGCTTTCCCGACGCATCACTCTGAAGGTTTGGATCGCCCGGGAAACTTGCATTGGTAAGGTGCTGCGGTGTGTAGGTATAGGGAAACTGCGTGTCCGAAATGAACTTTGTGGCGGAGTGTTGGATGCAATCAAGCATGTATGCGTAATAACTCCCGTCGGCAAAGAGGTCTCCCGTTGTTTCGTCAAGCACGAGGGCTTGGTCATCGTCATCACGCAAATCCATGCCGTTGATATAGGTCGCATAGTCACGCGACAGGTCGTTTGAGAGCAGTTTGGTCCACGTGCCTTCCGCGCGGACTCCCTCATCGGAATACTGTCCCATCATCCACTCGTAAGATGCGTCTGCCGTGTCAAAAGACGTCACGGGACACCACATGGCAGAACCAAAGATAGCATCAGACAAGGGCGAGCCTTCGGCGTCGTGCGTCACCGCGCCGATTTTTTCCAGATAGGGATCGTAGAGCTTGGAGTTGCCTGAGCTACCCATAAGTGCGCTAAGGCCGCCTCCCCCACTGAAGCCAAAGGTAAATACGCGCGAGGTGTCACAGGGGAGCACCTTGGCGTTGTAACGCAAGAACCTCACCGCGGCTTTGAAGTCTACGACCGACCACGGCGCACCACCTGAATACACCTCGGAGCTTGCGCTATCAAACCCCGAGCTTCTGCCTCTGAAACCTGCATACACATATACGCATCCAGTTTTGAGGTAACTTGCAAGACCGGCGTACTCATAGGCCGTAGGACTTGCCTGAGGGCCAAGGTCGCCAGGGTTTATCGGCATGAGCACAGGCGCCGTAGCTGGCGTGAACTCGCCGACCTTGGCGTCCTTCTGTACTGCCAGCTCCCCCTTTTTTCCGTCCTCCGCTTCCGCCAGATAAGCGCCGGGTACAAAGATGGCAAGCGACCCGTAGGAATTCGATACAGGCTCAAGACAGTACTTCACACCAAGCTGATAGTATACGTCGTTTTCCTTGTCGTACTTCCAAGCCTTCATGTCGAGAGCAAGCTTTTCGAATTTCTTGACATCAACTTTCGGCTCCTCGGTCTTCTGCTCCTCAGCAGGCTCTTCGACCTGGCTGCTCTGCTGCTCTGGCTCTGGCTTCGCACACGACGCCAACCCAAGCAGAGCAGCGACTGCAGATGCAGCGCTCACAAACCCTCGTCTGGTACAACCCATGCTCTCTCCCCAATACCATCGGACAAATACCGTGCATATAGCATGCTTATTGTACGCGCCAAAGCCCTTCGATTCCTCAATCACACGAAAGGAGCGCGACAAACGGCGGACTTGACTGCTGACGTGGCGAAAGGCCGCGTCGCATGCTTTTAGTTCGCAGTAGAATGGTACATGTCGAGTAGCGACGAGAGGAATCCAGATGGCACAAGACCACGCATCAGACAAAGACATACGTCGGCTCTCGCTTCGATTTGAGGGCGAGGTGCAGGGAGTCGGCTTTCGCTGGACTTCACGGAGAATCGCCCAAGAGATAGGCCTCACCGGATGGGTGCGCAACGAGTGGGACGGAAGCGTATCCATGGAGCTTCAGGGAACCAGTGACCAAATCGCGAGGTTCTTTGGCCGGCTCGCCCGCGCATGGAGCTACTATCAGCCCGACTACGTCATCGACCAGAAAGAGGAGATCCCCGTCGTCGACCACGACAATGCCTTCCGGGTTCGCTTCTAGCACGACCCGCGAATCACTGCAAGTGTTATTGCCCCAGACCAGCGGAGCTACAGTTGGCCCCGAGCCCCCGCGCCAGCCAGCAAGTGACTCCGCGCTCGCTTCGCTCGCTCACTTCGTGAGTCGCCTCTTGCTGGCATGCGCGGGGGCTCGGGGCCAACTGTAGCCCAGCGGACTGTGACGAAAAAATTTCCAAAAAAGGTGTTGACCTGAGCTGAGAATTTGGTATATTGATTAAGTCAAGCGAGCGGCTGGGTAGCTCAGTTGGTAGAGCAGGGGACTGAAAATCCCTGTGTCAGGGGTTCGACTCCCTTCCCAGCCACCAGTGAAACTTCAAGTCAGGGCATTGTTCGCTCTGACTTTTTTTGTTATATAAGCATGTTATTGTTTATCGCTCACATGAAAGAAGCGTGGCCACGTGACCACGCTCCACTTCCAACTTTTTTCGCGATTTGAGCCTGCCTCAACCTGTCTCGCACTCTTCCACTGATGACAAGACATTGTCGAGGCCGTCTCTCCCCACTTCCAACTCGGATGCGACGATATGCAGCGCCGATTTCACCTCTTTGTCGACACCGTCGTATTCCGCTAGTCCAAGCAAGAGCGTACACGCACCGTCCAGCAAGTCGTGAACGCTGTAAAGCGTATCAATCTTTTCTGTAGTTAGTATCATGTCTTTCCATCTTTCGTTCGGAAGCATTAGATAATTATAGTACCCCCATCACAAGCAATTAAACCATTTGCACGCTGGTTGAATGGCAGCGTTATAAAAGACTCCGAGAAAACTAGCCGCATCAGCATCGGCATCCATCGACACGCAGCTTAGACACGCGTGCATATGGACTTCACATCCCTGATTCTTTTGCGCGAATTGGAGCTGTTTTCAATTGCGAACGTATTATAGTTATCACACGTTTGACCAATCCTATGAAGGAGATGCACTATGAAGAAGACAATTGCAGGCGTAATGGTAGCAGGAGCGATGGCGGCATCGCTGGCACTCTTTGGCTGCGGCGGACAGCAGGCATCAAGCTCTGCGGCTTCCACGAGCTCCTCGTCATCCACCAGCTCCTCGTCCTCAGCGCAAAGCACTTCCCAGCAACAAGCTCCCGCGGAAACGACGGCGGATTCGACCTCCAGTACCACGAGCTCTACCACGACCCAAACCCCGGCAAGCCAAATAAGTGCAGAAAACGCCAAGCAGATCGCCCTCGCAGATGCTGGGCTCACCGAATCAGACGTGACCGAGCTCAAAGCCGAACTCGACACCGACGATGCCGTAGCCCACTACGACGTAGATTTCAAAGCCAAAGGCATGGAGTACGACTACGACATCGATGCGAGCACCGGTGCCATCCTGAACCACAACACCGAGGTCGACGACTAACGCAACGCGGAGTACAGGCAGCCCTCACACAGAGCTACGAAGAATGAGCTTCTCGTACACATGCGTCACCATCCAAGGCTCTGTAGATGCCTCAAGAGCATCTGAGAAGGTAAACCAGCGGACGGCTTTGTTTTCCTCGGCGTTTGACACGAGTGTTTCGCCCTCGTTTGCCTCAGCAAGAAACGTCACATTGAAATGCAAGTGGCTGGGCACATATACACCACGCTTTATGTGTCCAGCCACCGTGAGCGTCTCCAGACTCAGGATGTCTCGATTCACGAGTCGGGCATGGGCAACGCCCGTCTCCTCTTGCAACTCTCGCAAAGCAACCGAGCGAAGGTCAGACTCCCCATCCGCATGCCCACCGATCCACGACCAGGAATCGTACAGATTGTGATACACCATGAGTGTCTTGTTTCGAGAAGGATTGACCGTCCATACAGACGTTGTGACGTGAGCGATAAGGTTGCTTCGCTCCAGATAGTCATCGCAATCGCACATGAATCTGAGCATTTGCTCTCGGTCACGCGCCTCTTGCTCGCAGCGCGGTGCATATGCATCTATCTCATCCAACAAATTCATGGCCTGCCCTCTTATCCCTAGAAGTCTGCACCAGCATACCCCTAATTCCACGCCCCACTCGAGCGTTCTTTCGTTGCAGCGTAGACGTTATTATCGTTCATGGCAACAACAATGTCTTCCACGTTTGGCTTACATGCCGTTCACGAATCGCCACACATTTTTGCAAAACGCTTGAAGTCGCTTTGTTAGACTTTTATACACACTTTAATTCAGGTGAGAAGAACGAGGAGGACTCATGAAACAGTCTCGCATCTCAAGATACCGAGTCTTGGCGCTATTTGCATCTTGCGCATTGGCCTTGTTGCTGGCAGCATGTGGCGGGCAGGCGCAATCGGCCAGCACAAGTGAAACGTCGAACGCATCGAGCCCGCAAGCAACGTCGGCATCATCCGATGTTGTCGCTGCCGATGACACCGCACCGGCAGACTACCAGAAGCCGGGAGATGACTATCGGCTTGAGCAGGTAGTTGTGCTCTCGCGTCACAACATCCGGGCGCCGCTCTCCACCAATGGCTCAGCTCTCGCGAAAGCCACCCCAAACCAGTGGATAGCCTGGACCGCAGAGCCAAGCGAGCTCACGCTTCGCGGAGGCGCTTTGGAGACTATGATGGGGCAGTACTTCCGCCGGTGGTTTGAGGCGGAGGGGCTCGCGCCGCACAACTGGCATCCCGAGCAGGGGCAAGTACGCTTCTATGCAAACGCCAAGCAGCGCACGATCGCCACGACCCAATACTTCTCCAGCGGCATGCTGCCCACTGCAAACGCCGACATAGAGACGCACGTCGAGTTCGACACGATGGATCCCGTCTTTACGCCACAGATCACCTTCCTCACGGACTCCTACAACGATGCCGCTCTTGCACAAATCGCCCAAATGGGCGGCGATGAAGGCATGGCGGGCGTAGCGGCAAGCCTCAAAGACAGCTATGCACTTCTCACCGACGTGACTGACTACACCGATTCAGAAGGATACAAGAGTGGCGAGCTCACTGACCTCAAGACTACTGACACGGGTGTTGTTCTCGAGCTGAACAAGGAGCCTGCCATGACCGGCTCGCTCAAGACGGCGACGTCTCTTGCCGACGCGCTCGTCCTGCAATACTACGAAGCAAGCAACGACAAACGTGCGGCGTTCGGACACGACCTCACGCTGGACCAATGGGAAAGCATCTCAGCCATAAAGGACCTCTATGGCGACGTGCTTTTCACTGCGCCGCTCGTTGCGACAAACGTGGCCCATCCTCTCCTTGCAGAGATTGGCTCAGAACTAGACGCAGACGGGCGCATCTTCACCTTCCTCTGCGGACATGATTCAAATATCGGTAGCGTACTGGCCGCGCTTCAGGCCGAGAACTACGAGCTGCCAAACACCATCGAGAAGAAGACACCTATCGGATCAAAGCTCGTCTTTGAGAAATGGACGAATGGCAATGGCGAGCAGTTTGGTCGCGTGCGGCTCATGTACCAGAGCACCGAACAGTTGAAGAATCTCACCCTTCTTACGGGCAGCACAGCTCCCGAGGCGATGGAGGTCACCCTTGCCGGTCTCAACAAGAACGCCGATGGCCTGTATGACTACGGCGACTTGCGCGAGCGCGTGAAGGAGGCAACCGACGCGTACGACGCGCTAGCTGCCACCTACGGAGAGCAGCAGCTTGCCGAAGCGGCATAGAGACTAGCGCCTCGCCCGCGAGGCCATACTTACACGACACTCTCCCTGCCGTGTACAGCCTTCCTCAAATGCTGTACACGGCAGGAGTTGTTTGTACAAACCTCTATTTGGCCAGCGTTGACAAGGGCAACCCTGTCGGCCTCCAATCAGTGCCGGGTGCGTGGCGCGTGGGACGGACCAGACAAGTGACTTGTCCCCTTGTCTGGTCGTCGCCTTGTCATCTTTCAACAGCTTCTTGACATCTGGACGCGATAGAAAAAATAGAAAGAAATAGAAAGACTTACGACAACTACGAGACGGTAAAGGCTATGGTGGAGCAGCAGCGCAACATGCGTGTGCCTAGCGAGCTGGTGCCGAAGTGTCCCGTGTGCGG
>CACXZL010000129.1:0-5919 GCA_902772085.1 uncultured Coriobacteriaceae bacterium
GGCGCCAAAGACAAAGGTCCCATCCTCTTCGTTCGCAGCCGTTCTGAGGACAGTGCCTTCCGAGTCTCTGATCTCAGACTGAAACTGATGACGTTGCAGCGTGCGGCCCTTCAGAATCGCTCGCGCGAGGAGGCATGCAGACCCGCTCGCCTCATAGACATTCGTGACGTGCGCCACTGCCGTACGGTTTCCTTGTATCGTCCCCGTGCAGCCGTCTTGCACCCTCGCCTCGTAACCGCTCGATTCCTCTTGGTGTAATTCATAGTGCGTTCCGTGAGGCAGGTCTTTGACCGTCACCGACTCCCCACTCGCGATTTCCACCACACCTCCGTTGCCGATGGTGCCGTCTCCCCCGTCGCTCGCGACATATGAGAACGAATTGGCGCAAGGCGCTCCCTCCGCGTCCGCGAGCTCCAGCACGAAGCGGAATCTCTTACTTGAGAAGGCCTCGGTCTGACCCACGGTTTCCACTTCTACGCGCATGTCACCAAAGGGATGGTAGACGTTGCAAAGGTTCAGGCCGTCTTGTTGGGGTATCCACGTGGATAGGTCCGCCACCTCTTCCACGGCATAGGAAATCGGCACCCCTCCATCTCGATACCTGAGATGATTACCGAAGCTGTACCGCCATCGGCCATCCGCATCGGGAACCACCTGACGGCTCGCGACGACCCTTCCGTCCGCGAGCAATCGCACCGTGAGCTTCTGCGGCACTTCGTCCTCACCACCAGACCACGTCTTCTCGCCCTCCAGCAGAATCGCTTCGGGCTGATGTGCGTTTGTGATCACATACACGCCTTCGTCAAGGACAACCGCAGCAACGTAACCCAGCGGAGCGTCTTCGATGACGCTATAGCATATCTCCGTGCCGTCTTCGTCGAGGTCGGGCACGTCCTCGAAGCATGCCGTCCACTCGTCGTCACGAAGCGTTTGGGTCAAGCCGGTATCCACTCCATTCCTATACAGGTGCACCTGCACCTCTTGTGGTCGCATACCGTCCCTGTTGTCACCATCCGACCAGACGCTTCGTACCATGAGCCCGCGCCTCCCGGTATCGTCCCACCCGTCCGGCACGTCTGCGTCGACCTTGTCATGATCCTCATCCGCCTGCGCACGCAGAGGTTCTTCGACGGGAACGGCGGTGTCTGGGCCATCCATATGGGTTGTGGCGACGGCATCCTCACGCATCGAATCGGAGCCGTCAACTTCGATCGGCACAGGAGACCACTGTGCATAGAGCACGACAGTGCCATCGCGAACTTCCTGCCTGAGATTGCGCGGTGTCAGGCTGGTGACGTTCACCAAGTTGCCGAGGGAGTCGGCCTCAGCGTGAATCGTCTCCTCGTCATAGCCCAAGTCCACCAGCACCTGTCCATCGCCCAACCTCAAGGCCCTCATGGTCTCATCGACGTTCTCTGTCTCCTCGTCGTCAGCGACGTCCTGTCCGTCAGAGGTAGTGCACCACCCAACGAACGTGAAACCCTCGCGCGCGTACTCGTTGGACGGAATGGCATGTGCCTTTCCGTCAAGCACACATTCATAGGGAGTCATATGGCCGCTCGTCTTTGGACGATCATCTTCATCCGTCCCTGGGCAAAACACGAAGCGCACCCTCTCTGGCACGGCATCTTCGCCTGCGCCGTCATGCGGACTTCCCTTTGGGGGCTCGCCCCTGTGGCCCTTCTCCCCGCCATCAGTACCCACCATACCTGTAAGTGCTCCTTGACCGGTGCTCTTGTCCAAGATTGACTCCGCCGCGAAGGATAGCGAACCATAGGGCAACAGGTCGAGGACCAAGACCAATGTCATGAAGACGCAGATCGTTTTGCGCATAGCAGAGCACCATCTCAGCATGGCGTCTCGTCCGCGTGGATCAGGACCTCTCGTTTTGTTTGTTCCCACTTTCAAATCTCAACCTCCCATAGGTCATTTACATCTAGACGCAGGAGCGTCGAGCAGAGCTCGTGCAGATATGCCTGACGTACCCTGCGACGACAAAGAATCCCACCATGCCCATTCCGATGAGCAAGGGCATGGTGCGAGGGTTAAAGAAGACCGCGGGCTTCGGAGCCGGCTCCTCATGAACGTCGGACGGACATCGCTCGCCTGTCACGAGCAGACGATGCGTGTTTATCCCTCGTGGGGTGCACGTCACCAACGTCACCAAGTCCTCGTCCTCCCGAGGAAGTAACGCATCGGTCTGCTCTGGTAGAACCACCCTGCTCTCCACGACCGCGTAGACAAGCGTTCGACCACAGGTCCGTATCACAAACCGGTCCCCGATCTCCATGGAGCCGATGTCGTCAAACATGCGGGCAGAGGGCATCCCGGAATGAGCCGCAAGCACGCACCGCCCCCCAAGCGTCCCCACGGGCAACGCTGATCCCTCCACATGCCCCACGCCGGTCATCAGCGTGGCCTCATCCGTGCCGTGATAGATGGGCAGATCCAAAGAAAGGCACGGAATGCTTATATGTGCCATCATCTCCGAGTCCCCGAGTACGAGTTGATGCGCATACGGCGCCACGCCGTCTCGGGAGGTCCCGTCGAGTAGGCTCGTGTTGTATGCCGTCGCCTCATCGGCGAGCGTCTGCACGGTCACGTCCTTCATCGCATCGTAGCTCGCTTCGACCTGAGAAATCCCTTGTTGGGCTCGCCAAGAACTCCAAAAGCCAAGAAGGACCGGCCATGCGAGAAGCGCCAATCCAAGCAAGACCATCGCCTGCGGCCACAGTTCAGACACCCTTCTAATGCTCACGCCCACACCACTTCCGTACGCAAACAGTCAAAGCCGCCATCGCGATGACCAGTCCACCCATAGCAAGAGGCACCGTACGAACGCTGGTCGTCGGTTGGATGGGCACGTCATCACCCGCTGCGTTTGGAAGATGGGAGCAACGCTCTCCCACAACCACCAATCGATGCGTGTTTACATTGAGGGGCGTACAGGTAATGAGTGCGCAAAGGTCCCTCTGGCCTTGCGGCTCAAGCACGCTCGCATCGGTCGGATCGACCGTATGTATCTCGCACACTTGGTATTCGAAGGGTTCCCCGAGTGTCCACACGACGAAATGGTCACCCGCGCTCAACCTACGTATGTCGTCAAACATTCGCTCCGTGCTCATGCCCGAATGCCCCGAAAGAGCGCAGATGGTTCCCATTCCGCCAACGGGAAGCGCGGTCGTATCCACATGGCCTACGCCTGCCATGAGAACCGACTCGGTCGTGTGGTGATACACGGGCAGCTTGCAATGGATCTTTGGGATATCCACCCAGGCCATCATCGATGATGGCGCGTCTCTGCATACCAGCTGGTCGTCGTAGTCCCATATGTCCTCGCTGCAAGGCAGCCCCGCAAAACGTCTGTTGTAGGCATGGGCTTGTGCCATTCTTCTCGTATGCTCCTCATCCTGCATGGTGTCGTACACCGCTTCCATGCGCGAAATCGTTGCCTCCGCACGAACTGTCGCCATATAGTCACTGAACGCCGGCCACGACAAGAGCAGCAGTCCGCCCATGACGACGAGCGACGACAACGTTTTTCGTATG
The DNA here is from genome assembly GCA_902772085.1 of uncultured Coriobacteriaceae bacterium. Classification (GTDB taxonomy): domain Bacteria; phylum Actinomycetota; class Coriobacteriia; order Coriobacteriales; family Atopobiaceae; genus RUG440. Next base: position 3,550 of record CACXZL010000129.1, read on the forward strand.
AGCTGCGCACACCTCCTGTGATGACTCAACATATGCACAGCCTCTTCACCATCCCCGCCATGAGACAAGCGACTCCCACCAAGCAGATAGAAAGCGCCTGAGGCAGCGCGTCGCTCTCACCTGTCATCGCAAGCGCCGACAAGTGGGAATCATCACGACTGCACACGCTCATCGTCTCGCCTGATGCACTATTGCCTTCTCCCGCAACGCGAGCTTGGAGGGCCACCGACTCATCACGCTCGTTTTTCACGAGAATGGAAACAAGACCTCCCTTGGCATCAACACGTACCGACTCGGCACCTTCGCAAGATGCGATCAAGACAGGCAGGCCGTCCCGCACGTTCCTTTCTATATGCACTGCCAGGGGATCGCGGCCTTTATAGCCGGCCAGTGGTTCTGTTTCCACGATCTCGAACGACCCGGATCCCAAAGGGGCAAACGTAGCCGAGCCGTGCACGTCGGTCTTGCGCACATCGCGCTTTGCCACGTCCTTCGACCAGCACTGAGCGGCAAACCAGCTCCCCGCGTCATCACGCAAGGCAAAGCGAACCCCCTCCAAAGGACTCGTCGTAGCGCCGTCAACTATCTGTACCTCGATGGAAAAGGCGTACACGAGGGCAACGTCTTCAGGTGTAACGGATCGATCTCCGCCTCTCGTTCGATAGCATACGAAGCATGCGCTCTTATTTGGAGCCCTAAGCCCCAAATCGGCCTCTTCCGTGAGACGCGCTTGATAGCTCACCACGATCAGGTCATGGGAATCGATATCGGGCAGTGCCTCCTTGAGATTCACGCAGGAGATCGCAAGTCCTTCGCCATCCTCGTCAACTTGAAAGTATGGGGAAAGGTCACGCTCTTCTCCCGAGGAGACACAAGTCACGATCAGCGTCTTCAATTGTGGACGCAGCGACTTGTCGCAGGAAACGACAAACGCATAGGGATACACGTCATATTCGTCGAGGTCTCCGGACAAGGTTCCCGTGAGCCGATACCGAAGCGTCTGACCTAAAGTTGCATCGGCCGCTTTTGACCATTCGTCTCCATCCTGAGACACCTCCTGCATCACAACGGGTGTCGACGTCTTCGGTATGGCTGAAACCACATCGGTGGCGCGGGCCCGCCCGGGCATGCCGAGCAACAATGCAAAGATCGTTGCCCAGCATGCTCCGAGAAGTGCCCTATGCCGCATCGTCCATATCTCCCTCGAAGCGATGCACGACGCCTACCAGCCCACCCGTGAGCAAGAGGAATCCCGCAACGATTCCCGCACTCGACGTGGTCATGCCCGTTCCAGGCAGATAGGTCTCACGTTTGTTTGACACGGTGAGGTTCACCTCGCCCGTGGTGGTCGACGCCTCCGTAATGCCATCCTGGCCTTCCTGGGGATCGCTTACAAACAGCCCATTTCCTCCCGTCACTTCTGCGCTCAGCCCGCTAAGCGCTCCTGCCGAGTCAAACGTGCGGCTGATGGTGAGGGTCATATCTGCCGCAAGCGCCTTGTGGTTTGCCGGGGGATTCACCTCGTGGATGGTATACGTGCCCTCGTCGATTCCTTGTACCGCAAAGGTTCCGTCCGTGCTGGTTTTGAAGGTATACGCCGTGGTGGATAGGCTGCCGTCGGCCTGTACGTACTTGCCCTTCGATGCGGCATCCGTACTGGAATCTGCAACTTGAATGGTGAATTCTGCATTGCCAAGAGCCTCACGCGTGCCTTGATCCACTTTCTTGAGCACGAGGGCATATGCATACGTGGTAACCGTCGAGGCTGATGTGGTTGCCTGCGAGCTCGTGGAAGCAGGATCGGACGAATAGTTGAGCACGACCGTGGTTTTGTTGCCCGCTTGACCCATGTGAGCGTCCGCGGCGAGATGCGCGCTATAGTCCACGGTGACCTTGCTTCCGGCGTGTATCGTTCCCAACCGGAGCAAATCCGCTATGGTAACGGTAAGCACTCCGTCCTTGTACGTGATGGAGCTTCCCGTTTGTGCCTTGAGAGCTGTCGTTACGTCCGTGCCATCGATCTTCACCGCGACGTTTCCCACGTCAGCGTCATCCATCACCACGCCACTCATCGTGTCCACGAATTCATAGAAATAGGTCTCGAACGAGTTTGCGTTCGCCGCCACCGTACCCGTAAGCCGATAGCTCGTCGCCTGGCCACGATGGGCGTCGGCCGCCATCCCGTACTCGGTTCCCGAGTCCTCCCTCACCTCCTTTTTTACGGTAGGGATGGCACTCTTTTCTGTGATCGTTTGCGGAGTAGCGCCCACCGCGACCCAGATGGGCGCCGTACCGGCCTCGTCCGTGCCAATGGTACCTGCGTGCGTCACGAAGAGATAGTATCCTTGGTCGCCGGTATACGTCGTGTCT
>CACXZL010000129.1:5960-7423 GCA_902772085.1 uncultured Coriobacteriaceae bacterium
CGCCTCGGCGTCTTCGGCGGAATTGTGTATCTTGTCACCAATGTAGTCTGCTGCATTCTGCGCGTTGTCGTGGGGCGTCACGCCGTTTGCGGAGTCCGTGTGCCCTTCGTTCGCAAGCCACGTTCCATAGTCGCACGAATCCAGATACGCAAGGACGGTAGTTCGCACGGTATCACTTTCCCAAGTAATGTTTGTCGCATTTCCCGCGGAGTCCACGTCTGCCTTGAAGATCCGATATCCATCATAGGTGGCTCCGGTGTTGTGCTGCTGGGAGATGGTGACGGAACCGTCAGCTGCCCAGGCACTTGAGGGAGCGAGGATACCCTGACAGACCGGAGCCGCAAACCCCCCAAACCCCATAAGTCCTGCTACCAAAACTGCACTCACCCTTGCGCTTTTGCATATCATATCGTATAAGCCCCTCTCTTTTGACAATACATCTCCAATGATGGAATATGATGTATATATGCTTTTATATACATATACTCGCATTGTTATGATGTTTATTGCGTATAATAAGGGAGGCGCCTCCGCTGTTTTAGATACTAGCACAGCGAAAACTAAAGAATTTTAAGAGTGAGTATTTCAGTTCAATTTATATTATCACATACGATTCTGAGCAAAAACACGAGAACAGTACTGCGTCATTGTTCCAAAGCCCACTCGGGCTACCGTTCAGATCACCATGTGGCAGGATGCACGCACTAAGGGCGGTGCCATCGCGAGGAGCATCCCCGTCTACACTTGGGCACGCACCCTGTCCGCGTGGGATGTGCGGACAAATTCTTGGAGCGGTCACGCCACTTCGGGGAGCGCGGACAACCTGTACTCCATCGGCGTCATTTCGGCGCGGTGACGTATTCCGTATAGTACGTGGGGGCATCCTCATAGGAAACCATAAAGAAGTTCCTATCTGGAACGTATTTCTGGAGATCGGGATCGAGCACGTAGAGCTTGCCGTTCTGCATTATTTCGCACCAGCCATGATAGGACCAGGCCAAGACACCCGACCGTATCTCACCAGACACCGCGCGGGCATCATAACCCAACGCACGAGCCACCCATGCCATAAGCGCACCATAGCCATAGCAGTTGCCACCAGGACGATTGTACATCTGCTTCGCCAGAGGAATCGACCATTTACGCCAGTCACCGTAGTATTCTGTCGCGCCATCTACATAGGGCAGCGTAGTCACGTAGTCAAAAGCCTCCCGGAGCGTACGAGGCCTTTCACTTGTTTCCGCATATATGATGGCATCCAGTATGGAGTCGAGTTCCGCATCGCCACTGATGAGTGCCAAGTACGCATGCGCCGTGCTACCGAGGGCAGCCGCTTCCTTGGACATGATCCGTATCTCGATAGCCTCCAAGCGATTTGTCCTGCCCAAGACGCCAGAAGACTGGCCGTTGCGAGCCCATCCGAGCCAACCATAGCCTTCGACCTGCGAGCGATACCAGACGTT
>CACXZL010000130.1 GCA_902772085.1 uncultured Coriobacteriaceae bacterium
CATCGAGGTCATGGCCTGCCCAGGCGGATGCATCGGCGGCGGCGGATATCCGCCTAAGACCTGGGCTAAGATGGAAGAACGAAAGCGTGCTATCTACGAAGCCGCAGCAGCGCTTCCCACACAGCAGTCCCACAACAATCCGGCTGTCGCCAAGGTCTATGAGACCTATCTCGGCGAGCCCTGCGGCGAGAAGTCCCACAAGCTTCTCCATACCCGCTACTTCAACCGGCAGGATCTTCTCCGGTAAACAAAAAGAGACTCTGCCCCGGCCGGCCTGGTTCAGGCCGGGGCTCCCGCCTTCCGCACAAACAGTCCCTCCGCGCCGGCCAGCTTCCGGTGCTGCTCGATGTGCTGACGCTCGGCCTATCGGCGGGCCTATCGTTCGATGCTTCGCTCGAGCTGTATTGCAGGAGGTACGACACCGATCTGTCCAAGACGATGAGGGGCACGCTGCAACTCTGGCGCATCGGGGTGAAGAGCCGCGCCGAGGCGCTCGAGGAGATGGCGCGAGAGCTGGACGTGCCGGCGATGACTCGCTTCGTCGCCACGGTCTCCGAGGCTCTGGCGTTCGGTACGCCCCTTGCAGAGACGTTGGAGCGTCAGGCCCAAGTGATACGCGAGGAGCAGAGGGCGCAAATGGAGGAGGAGGTGGAGAAGGTGCCGGTGAAGATGTTCATTCCGCTTGGCACGCTTATCGTGCCTGCGATGCTGCTGGCGATACTTGGCCCTTTGCTCGGACCGGCGCTGGGGCTGGCATAGGGAAAACGAGACGAGAGAAAGGTTGGCAGGCGGATGGAAGGATTCGAGTCAGACGGGAGGTCCCATGTGCGGATCGAAGGGGTAAGTCTACGAGGTGTGGCGATAGGCAAGGAAGCGGCGAATCCCATACGCGAAGAACGAGGCGAGCTGACAAGAACGTTAGCCAGGGACGAACGGGGGCAGGGCACTACCGAATACGCCATTCTCGTAGGAGTCTTGGTCGTCATCGCGATAGTGGCGATAGTCGCCTTCCGCGGGAAGGTAACCGAGCTCTGGCAGGCCATATCCGATGGCGTCAACTCGCTTTAGGCATGGCAGCGCCCTCTTTGCCTTCGCATGGGACATGTGCTTGTTGGGCGGAACGGAACGAATGTGTGGAGATGACGGATTGGACGGAGACGTATGGCGGTTGAAAGGAGAAGCGTCGCGGGGCAGTCGACCCTCGAGTATGCCTTGGTGCTCATGGCCTTCATCTCGATGGTCGTTGCGATGGGAGCGCTGTGGCATGCATCGCGGGACGGCGCGATGCTCGAGCGCGCGAGGCGATATGCCTCGCACAGTCTCGAGGAGGGGGTTACGGGGGAGTTGCTCCAAGACGTCTCGTCGTATTGAGCGCATGGTCCTTGACACTGCCGGCCAGTCAAGCGTGGAGGCCGCGGTCTTGCTCTCGGTCGTCATGTTTCTGCTCGCCCTGCTCGTCCAGCCGGTGTGCCTGCTCTATACGCGTATGGTCATGGGAAACGCCGCCGGGGAGGCCGCCCGGGTCCTGGTGACGGCTCCCCATGGCGAGACCGCCAGGTCGTATGCGCTGAGGAGGCTGGAGGCGGTGCCGCCGGCGAGCTTGTTTCACGTGGGAGGGCGCGAAGACTGGGATGTGCGCATGCGGAAGTCATCGGACGGAAGGGCGGTGACGGTGCGCATAGCTGGGCACGCGCGACCGATGCCGTTCTTTGGAGAACTTGTTTCCTGGGCTTTTGAACGAGATGAGAGGGGGTTGATTCTGCGTGTGGAGATCGAGGAGGAGGTGCGACCGGCATGGCTCGAGGGAGGATACGAGGAGTGGATGGCCCAATGGTGACTCCTTGTTTGGGATGGGAGTCGAACTCTTTGTAGACGAGGGGGGATACACCACGGTCGCCGTGGCGACCGCACTGCTCGTAAGCCTCTCAATGGTGTTTTGCGTGGCATCTGCGCAATGGACGCTCTCCAGGTCGGCTGACTTGCAGGAGGTGGCAGACGCCTCCTCCGTCGCCGCGTCAAACGCCGTGTCCTCGTTCTATGCGATGGCGCAAGTCGCTGACGCCTGCGTTCTGAGCTTGGGGCTGACGGGGTTCGCGGTGATGGGGGCGGGGCTTGTGGCTGCGGCGATTCCCGGGAAGCAGGGCATGTCGGATGAGCTGCTGCGCAGGGGAAGCGAGCTTCTGGACGCTCGAAACAGATTTGCCTGCAACGCCGCGAAGGGGCTGCGGGACCTGGAAGGCATGCTGCCTGGCATCGTGGCTTCCAGATCCTGGTCGTGCTCGAGGGCGAACTCTTCGGGAGGTCTGGCATACCGTGGTGTGGCCATGCCGTATCCGATGGCGTCCCAGTCGGACTACTCCGCGCTCTTGCGGGGTGTGGAGGGGGCTGACGTGCTGGACGCGGCGCGGAGGCTCCAAGATGCGACGCGGGAGAGCGAGGAGGCGAGGCGTCGCGCAGACGAGTCGTGCGCAAGGGCCTGGAAGGCAGACTGCGTGGACGCCCCACGATGCATGCTGAGCAGGGCGCGCGACCTCGCTGGACTCGTTGGAACCCAGAATCCATACGCCGCCAGTCCGGAGACTTGGACCTTCGGGGTGGCCATACGGCGAACGAGGGCGTATTACGCTGCACGGCTGAGCAGGGAGTCACCCTCATCGGACGATATAGTGGAAGTGACCAATTCCGCATGCCGTGAGGCGTTCTACCGCTATGCGCTCGATGAGGCGAACGCGGCATGGTATACGGAGGGTCCGGGCGGCACGGTCGACCTCCATGTGCCGCATCTTGCACGGAACCCGAGCGAGGTGCGCGAGACGTGGCTCTACGACGAGGCGAGGTGGCCCTGCACGGAAGAGAGCGGACGCATCGTGCTGCATTCCGCGCTGTCTTGTCCCGGAGCCACGGGTCCGGCTGCGGGGTTTCAGAGCGTGGCCGCCATAGATCGTGGGGAAGTGGGTCGTTGCGACGTCTGTGCCATGGACGTGAGCGACCTGGGTGCCGTGGCAAGCATCTCGACGAGCGCGAGCAACGGATACGAGCATTACTGGCAGATCGTAGTTGAGGAGGCGATGAGCTTCAAGCAGGCGAGGGACGAGCTGGCGGAGGCGGAGAGCAAGGCAAGGCAGGTGGCCGATGAGGGAAAGAGAGCGTTTGAGCGCGCGATTGATCGGCTTCGCGGATCGCGTCCTCGCGTCTGCCCGCCCGGGGCATGTGGGTGCGTGAGCTTCGCCTATCGGAACGGTGGCGCCGCCGTTCCTTCGGAACTCACCAAGGCCTTCTTGGGCGAGGCCGATCTGGGAGCTGGAGTTGCCGTGTCGGCGTCAGCCCTCGCGGTAGATGAGGACGCGAGCGACGGAGGCGTGCTCGCCCATATCGTTGACGTCGCGAAACGGACGGAGGGGCTTGGGGCCGGGTCGGTGCCTGACGGCATCGCCGAGCTGTGGGGGAGGCTCATCGTCTCATGCGGATCCGCATATGGAGACGTGGGCGACGTCGCGCGTGAGTACCTCATCAGACTCGACGGCGTCTCTGGGGGGTCGGTGGGAGCGTGGCTTCGAGATGGGGTCGCGTCGGTCTTTGGGAATCTCAGGCTCTCGCTGCCCGACATGCGGATGCGCAAGCCCGTATTGGCCAACACGAGCGAGGTGATGGGGATGGCAGGCGCAGGGCAGCTGAGCCAGGTGCGAACGCTCATGGAGGCGATTTCATCGGATGGCTCCATCGAGGGCGTGGCAAGGAGACTGGGTGCTTTCTCGATTGACGGTGATGCAAGATCCTTTACCATCGCGGAGCTTCCCATACCGGGCACGCATGGGAGCATGCCGCTTACCGTGGATCTCGTTGCTGCTGGAGGTGGCTTGTGATGTCCGTGACGAAAGTGACGGGGGAGTCGGGACAGATGGCGGTGGAGCTTGCGGTGCTCATGCCGGTGGTCATCGTCGTGGCGCTGGCCGCGTACAACCTGGTGCGCTACGTGAACCTGTGTGCCGTGTTTGACAGGATCGCACCGGATGTCGTGGTCTCGCAAGGGACCTCTCCTTCGGGATCGCAAGGCGACGTTGCGGCAGTGACTGAGGTCGAGCGATGTCTGAGCGAGGCGATGAGGAAGCATGGTCCTTGCGCGATAGAGGTTTGTGCCGAACGGGTGGGCGATGGCTCGAGTGGGATGCCGCCGCGATGGGGACACTCGTTTACGAGGTTCACCTGTACGATGCGATTCCATCCCTGGCCAGCGTCGTTCGTGCTTGCCGGAGTCCCGTATGAATCGCCCGTCGTGCTCGTGCACGCCAGATCGCTCGTGGTGGACAGGTATGGGTCGGGGGTGGTGATGTGACGAGAAGGTGCATGTGGTGCAGGGTCCCCGGGATGGCTGGGGAAATGCGATTCGTCTTGCTCACGAGGTGGACTGAGAGGGCAAAGGGCCTTTTGGGGACAGGTGGGGATGCCGAGGCGGTGGCACTGGTCCCTTGCGCGTCGGTGCACACCTTTGGCATGCGCTACGCGCTCGACATCGCGTTTCTCTCGAAAGACGGCAGGGTCCTGCGCTCCGAGAGGAAGGTGCCGCCTGGAAAGGTCATGGGAGCCTTGGGAGCTCATTACGCTCTGGAACGGCCGTCTTCGGGGGAGGCGTGGTTGTCCTCTGGCTCCTTGGTGGACATCACGGAAATGCCCTGTGGCGTATAGCGAGCGAGCACATATGGAGTGTCGCAACGATTGTCTCTTTTCAGATGAAGGAGTGACGTGACGTGTACGGAACGAAGGTTTGCCCGCGCTGTGGCAAGAAGGTCTTCGAGGATATGGATGTGTGCTACGAGTGCCTCTTTGAGTTCTCGTCTGATGAGCCGGTGGTGCCCGAGGAGGTGTATGAGGATGCAGAGACCCTTGCCGAGGCGCCGATCGACTGGAGCGAACATATGGGGCTGCGCGTGTGCACGAGATCTGTGGAAGTGACCGTGCCCGTAGGCGGATCTGGACTGACGATAGGCAGGGGAACGTCATGTGACGTCGTACTTCACGGGAAGGCGGTCTCACGCAACCACGCACGTGTTGACTGCAGTGGGGATGGGGTGGTTCTTAGGGACCTTGGGGCGAGAAATCGGACCACGGTGGCCGGCAAGAGAGTTGACGAACCTGTAAGGTTGCGCGTGGGCGAGAGGTTCGACATCTGCGACTCGTCGTTCGTCGTATGCAAGATGGGGGAGTAGTGGCAGCTCGTTATTTTGTTCCTGCATGGTGGTTTTTTTGGTACCCTAGGTGAATCCAACGTTCTAAGGAGTATTGCATGGACTTCACCTCAAACAAGCGCCCGGACGATATGGCGCGCATCAACACACCCGAGCTCGCGCAGGCTTTCATCGACGAGGCCGTCGAAGCCGTTCGCGCCCAGGTGGGTGACGGCAAGGTGCTGCTTGCGCTTTCTGGTGGTGTGGACTCGAGCGTCGTAGCCGCCCTTCTCATCAAGGCCATCGGCAAGCAGCTGGTGTGCGTGCACGTGAACCACGGCCTCATGCGCAAGGGTGAGTCCGAGCAGGTCATCGACGTGTTTCAAAACCAGCTTGGCGCCGAGCTCATCTACGTGGACGCCACCGACCGCTTCCTTGACCTTCTTGCCGGAGAGGCGGATCCTGAGGCGAAGCGTCACATCATTGGCGAGGAGTTCATCAAGGTCTTCGACGAGGAGGCTGCGAAGCTCGATGGCATAGGCTTCTTGGGCCAGGGCACCATCTACCCGGACATCCTCGAGTCCGAGGCGGGCGTGAAGGCTCATCACAACGTGGGCGGCCTGCCTGCTGAGCTCAACTGGGAGCTCGTGGAGCCCGTGAAGCTTTTGTTTAAGGACGAGGTGCGCGTGGTGGGCCGCGAGCTCGGCCTGCCGGCGAGCATGGTGGACCGCCAGCCGTTCCCCGGTCGCGAGGCGGACGCCATCGTGCGCGAGGAGATCGATGCCGCCGGGCTCAGCATCTGGCAGTACTTCTGCGTGGTGCCCGACTACCGTGCGACGGGTGTGCGCGACGGCAAGCGCGCCTTCGAGTGGCCCTGCATCATCCGCTGCATAAACACGGTGGACGTGATGACCGCCGAGGTGCCCGAGCTCGACTGGGCGCTGCTCAAGAAGATGACCGCACGCATCCTCGACGAGGTCCCCGGCATCTGCCGTGTGTGCTACGAGCTTTCGCCGAAGCCTATAGCAACCGTAGAGTGGGAGTAAAACGAAGAGCAAATCACTCTTTCGCACTCTACCCCAAAACGCAACGATTCCGCAGGTCAGAAGTGGTGTGTTCGAGAAATCGGCGCACCACTTCACTTCACTAGAAAACGCTCCTTTCGGGATTATTTGTAGCGGAATTTGTAGCAGCCCAGAGACACCATTCCCGTCGCTGGGCAACGAGAGGAGATTAAAACCATGATGAACGAAGCGAAGATGACCGAACTCACCCAGGCCGAGGACACGGCGTACTTCCGGGCGGACCTCTGCATCTACTCGCCGGAGAGCCACAGCCCGGAGGAGAAGAAGGAGATCTGCAACGGCCTGATGGCCGCGAGCAAGGCGGTGCTCGACGCCATGCGTGGGGACTTCGAGCAGCAGCCCCCGGATGCCCGCGCCAAGCTCCCGGACATGCTCTGCGCCTCCGGCATCGAGTCGCCCCAGTGGTGGTGGGATGCTTCGAGCGTTAAGCGAACGTGCCCTCTGGCACGTTCGTAGCGAGAAGGCGCGGGCGTTTAGCCCGCGCGCGCTATGGTCAAGCTCCAATTCGTAGGCGAAGGCGACCCGCGCTACCGCGAGCTCGAGCCCCTGAGCTTAAAAAGCAGCGCAGAAGGAAGCAGGGGTGCCCGATCATTACGGTCGGGCACCTTTTCATTATGGGGGTTGAAGTGTTCTCCACACTTTGTAGGATGGGTTCATCGAGCGCTCGATGAGATGTAAACC
>CACXZL010000131.1 GCA_902772085.1 uncultured Coriobacteriaceae bacterium
TGCGAAGCAGAACAACACTCCAAGGGGCTGTAGCTCAGTTGGTAGAGCGCTTCGTTCGCATCGAAGAGGTCGTGGTTTCGATTACCATCAGCTCCACGAGGACCCTCCGGATTCCACCCCGGAGGGTTTTCTTTTTCCTCAAAACCGTTGGTATTCCGCCATTTTGCGGCAATTGGCCGTTGTGCACGGAAGTGCGTCAGAGTGCACCGCGGTACACGGTTTAAGTACACCATCAGGTACACACCGGTGGCATGATGGAATCATGCGAACGAAGAACAGCTGGGGCACCGTCATCTACGACAAGAAACGACACGCCTATAGGGCGCGCTACCAGAACCCGCACAAGCCGGGGGCGGTCGTGCAGCGCGTCTTCGCGGACAGGCTGACCGCACAAGGTTGGCTGGCCAAGGAGAAGCAGCTCGTCGAGGCCGACAAGGCCGGACTGGATATATGGACGCATCCAAGCGAACGCGAGGCCGAGGCCAAGGCGCGGAACGCACGCACCAGTACCGTCTTCAAGGACTATGCCGCGGAATACGTGGAGAACTGGAGGCGCAAGGACGGGCAGCCGTTCGCGGAAGCGACGAAACGCAAGCATCGTGAGTACCTCGCCCATCTGCTCAAGGCCCCGTTCGTCGGCAAGGCCGTCACGTCGATCACCAAGACCGACATCCATAGGTGGCTGGACACGCCGATGGACCCGACGCCGAGACTTCGTGCGTTCCAGCTGCTCAAGGACGTGATGCGCAAAGCGGAGCGTGAGGGGCTGATCGAGAGGTCGCCGGTGACCATGCGCAATCCGAAACTGCCGAGAAGTAAGCAGGCGCAGATACCGGTGGCCACTCCGCAGGAGTTGAAGATCATCTATGAGAACATGCCCGAGTATTGCAGGATCGCCGTGTACATGGGCGCGTGTTTCGACCTGCGTATCAACGAGGTGTGCGCGCTGCAGGTCCGTGATTTCGACCTCGACCGCGGTGTGCTGCACGTCCGTCACAGCGTGGGCAAGGGCGAGGGCGACAAAGGATACCGTCGGCTCAAGGAGACCAAGACCGAATCAAGCACAGCGGACCTGCCGATTCCAGACGTGTTGGTGCCGATGATCCGGGAGCAGATCAACGGGAGGGGCGGAGACAAGATGCTGATTGAGTCACCGAAGACCGGCGGTATCCTCGCTGATTCCGCGCTGCGCAGATTGTTCAACAGAGCTGCAGAAGTCGCGGGACGTCCTGATCTGCATTTCCACACGCTGAGGGCAACGGCCATCGATGCGGCGACACATCAGGGGGCGACGCTCAAGGAGACAATGGCATTAGGGCGGCATGATGACGAAAAGACCTCGATCGCACGATACCAGCGTGCGGGATCGAGACGATTGAGAGAGCTGTCAAACGCCGTGGCATCGTCGTTGCTGCCGCAGCGGAGGACACGAGAGGATGTGGAGTTGGAGCTGGCCGAGACGCGAAAAAGACTAGCCCGACTGGAAGCCGAGCTAGCCGAGTTCAACGGAACAGACGCGCCAGAGACTCCGCGTCGATAAGACGTTTGCTGCCGATGGTGTAACTGCGCAGTTTGCCCTCCCTTATCAAGGCATACAGGAAAGACTTGGAGCAGTGCAGCTTCGCCATGGCCTCCGGCACGGTCAGAGTCTCGGGGATGCTCATGGGCTGCCTCCTTCCCGACGCCCGGGTAGGGGTTCTTTGATCAGCTTTCCCTCGGCGGTCATGTAGTTGCAATCGGCGAGACGACGCATCAGAGCGAGACGCCTCTCGCCCACGATATCGGGGTACTGCGCAGCCAAAGGCAAGTTGCTGACGATCCAGACTGCGGTGAAGCAAGCCTGATGGTTGTGGTATCGGGCAGGCAGAACCACTGGATAACGGTCCAGATAGTTGAGCAGCTGCTCCCACGGCAGCTGGGAGTCGTATTCGTCGAGGACCAGAACCTTATGCCGGCCATACTCGTCAAAGGGGTGCTTGTAGTTGGTGACACGATAGATGTCTTCAATCGGATAGCGGTCATACACGTACCGGGTCTTGCCGACGCCCGGGGCACCGTACAGGTAGTGTGCATCGATGTCCCGCAGCTTGCCGCCAAGCTCCTTGCGGACGTACGCTTCCTCCAGCTCGCCCAGCCATCTGGTGCAATGGGCAGCCTTCGCTTCGCTGTCACCGAGCAATACCTCCTGCATCGACATCCCTTCGAGTATCTGTTCCCGGAGTCCGATCAAGTCGGAGCGCTGCCCCCGCTTGTCCTTCATGTTGATCTTGCCGACATACACCGGCTGGCCCGACTGCGTTTCCGATTTCGTGCAGTACGCCACGCAATCGGCCACGCTCTTACGACGACGTTCGATATGAGCATCCCTGAACCCGGCATTTGTCAGGTGGTTCTTCAAAGTCGAGAACCGCATGGGAGTCTTCACTTGTAGGAAGCATTGGAAATGCTCGTACCCTGTATCCGCCCCGGTCTCACGCTGAAACACGGCACCAGCCCCGATTTTCTCGAACAGTGCCTTGATCTCATTCTCCATATGGCCCTCCGCCCTGATGGTCAACATCCAGTCACGGCTCTGCATGTCGTGTCCGCCCTTGGATTCCTTTGTGTCCGCGCCGCCGTCGACTTTAGAATCGGCGTCATCGAGACCCCACTCATCTGCCTCGTTAGGATCTATGCCCTTGTTGAGGTCGAGAGCTTCGTCGTGATACATATATCCGTCCTTAATGGTCTGCTACTGCTACAGAGGTGGGCGGGTAACACTAGAGCCGCCCACATCGCCGCCTGTGGCGGCAAACGCGTCGGACTGACGCTTCGCTGTCGCTACGCGTCCGCCGCCGCTCCCAACATGCGAAGAGTGTCATCGTCCACGTATGGAGCCCGGAAACATTGCGCTGTCCCAGTGTCAAGGTCGGCGTACCAACATGTACCGGGCTCGTCCGCAGGAATCAGCCAAGGGGTTGCCCCGTTGTCTACGGCGGCATCGCCCAGTGCCATCCTCGCTTCGACCTCGCTGTTCAGCCGCAAGGCGAGACGCTGCGGAAATCTTGGACGTAGCGGCATAGCCTGCACACGCGGGTCTTGGGTCAAGGCAACTACCACAACACCACAGGAACGTCCACGGCGGAGGATGGAGTCGAGCAAAGCAGTGGCCTCGGCAGCTTCCGATTTAGCTTTGCCGATACCGATGGTCAGTTCTGCAGCTTCGTCGATCATCAGGAGAAGACGAGGCTCCACATCGGGCGTGACCATGCGAACAACACCGCGATACTTGTCCTGCCGTCGCGCTACCTCATTGTCAAGCTTGTGCAACAAATCCGCCGCCTCAGACAATGACCAAGCGTGGTGGTGAATCAGCTTGGGGTTGACCATTCCGGCCTCCATGCCCCCTTTCAGGTCGATGTAGTCGAGCTGCACCAGACCTTTGACGATAAAAGGGGCTTGAGCTTTAAGCCATCCTCCCGCTATGCTTCCCTTTCCGGAGCCGGTCAGTCCGGTGACGAGGGTATGACGCGAAGCTGCGACGGCCACGGGGCGACCAGAGCGATCGCGCCCGTAGCCAATCACGTTGATGTCAGCGGGACGTCTGCGGTTCCGCCACATCAGTGACTTCCCTTACGCAGATGGATACCCCACATAGGCTGCATCCAGAGCGACCAGACGCAGCGAGTCGGCTTCACCAAGGTAACTTCACGGTTCCATCTGTGGGCTAGATCGCCAGCCAACCGACCTGCTTCGGCGTCTGTCATCCATCCGTGCGGTACGTGTACGATGATGCCCCAGGGACGCGCGTGCAGGTGGATGGTTTTTGCGTCGTCATCTGAAATACGGATGCCGCGCGAAGCTGCGGCCCGTACCCGATCGGGGAGGATGCCTCGGTGGGCGACAACCCAGATTTGGAAGCCGCACCAGATCGCCGCAACGACGACACCGAGGATGATTACCACCCATGCCCACCAAGGCAGCGTCGCCAGCCACTCACTCATCGTCCGCCTCCATGAATGCCGCGGAAGTCATCGGCTCCACGTGATCAGCGATCACGGAGAGAGCGATCTGGCGGCCGTCAGCCCATGGGGTGATGAGGCAATCCACACAGCGGAGCGGAGTAAGAGATGACACCTGCGTTGTAGGCAGAGTATGCACCTTGACCGAAGATGCACGTACCGTCTGGCCATCAGCGTCGCGCACAACCACATTCCGTAGTGGATACACTGGCTTGCCATCGACAAGGCGCAGTGCCCCGTCGCTGTCCGCCACCGGGCTGATTTGCTTGGGGTCGATGGCATCCAAAGCGAGTGCCACGGCCACGGGCGTTGAGATCCTCATAGGATCCTCCTTGTATTTCCTTGGGGCGGCGTCTCCGCCCTCGCGTGGTTACAGAATGCATCAACACATTTGAGTATGGAAATAATTTCCATTAAACTTAGAGCAATCAGCGAAGCGCGGAACGCGGAGGTAAAGATGACTCGCAGGAGAACGCGTGACAACCTGCCATACGCGACTCAGGAACTAAGGCGGCTGATGGCCGACCGCCAAATGACCATCGTCCAAGTGGCTGAAGCTGCCGGCGTACCACCGGAGCGGATGCGCACGCTGAGCCGGGGTAACGCTGCGATGCGTCTTGACGAAGCAGCGCGTATCGCTCAGGTCTTCGACCGCAAAGTAACCGTTTTTCTTGAGCGCGGAGATGACGAGAACAGGATGGGAAGCCAGTACGTGTTCACACATCGCAAGGAACTGAAGAGATTTCAAGATGCTGTTGAAGCACTAGACGCGCTGAAGGACAGCTTTAAAACGTACGGCGACGAGCAAGCACGCCTTTCCAAACTGCCCAAATACTGTTATTACGATGGATCAATGGGCCGAGCCTCCGCCGTCGTAGCCAAGGAGACTCTCCTGATTGATCAGTTATTCAGCGCCGTCGAATATCTCAATTCCAAAGACACAATCCTTCTTGCGGGAAGCAGAGATGACTTCCTGCCAGTTGCCACCACCTACATGCACCGCTGGTGGGACGAGTCGGTACTTCCCACAGGCGTTACAAACGTCAGAATGCTCAATGAGGATATCGAGCGGAAACGTTGCGCCCAGTACCGAGAGTTGAAAGTCGCATTCGAACGGTCTGAAGCCTTTTCGAAAGATTCCTTTAATCCTGAGCAAATCGAACTTGAACGGACGCTCGCCAACAGCTCCCTAAGAGACAAACCCACGTCACTTCGCCAAGCCGAAGCACTCTACTGCCAATCGCTGACGAACCTGAAGAAGTATGAGTACTTTCGTTTCGTCCAAGCAATAATGAAGCAGTCCGCCAAAAAGGGAACACTCTTCGGCGAATCATTGAAAGGACGCCTGCGCATACTGAAGAAACTGGGAGTGATTCATCCAAACAGAGCTCGGGCTATTGTTAATGCAACTGACATCACGCCCATTCGTGCTGGTTACAATACAACAACACACAAGATGTCGGATACAGAACTAGCTCGCATTGTCCTGTCAAACGCCACGTTCACATGGTTCTTTTCCTACGAAGGTTGGATCATCGCATCCGACGGATTAACCACAATCGCTCATTCACTAGAAGAAGTAGCCACTTGCATGAGACGACAATCATTCTTCGCGGGCGACCGGCCAAATCATTCAACAGGAATCATATGGAGCAACATTCCAGACAACGAAGAGGAGTTCACACGCACGCTCGGTCTGAAGAGTCTCTTCGCGGATTGAAAAGCCAACCACTCTCAAGGATCATGCAGTGTACGGCCCCATGAACCGGGAGCCGTTGAGATGCACCATGTGGTCTGGGGTATCGGCGCACCACGCCTCCGTCTCCCATGCGAGCTGGGCAAGATACCGCTGCATAATCTTGCGG
>CACXZL010000132.1 GCA_902772085.1 uncultured Coriobacteriaceae bacterium
CGAGCCGGACGATGTCAGCGGTGGTCCAACAGAGGAAAAACAAAAGGAATCGTTGCACAATCGTCGAAAAAAGCAAAGGTGTGAGGGGGACTGGTCAATCGTTCCGAAGATAGCCGAGAGCATGCGAGGCCCTCCTGCGAGGCGGACCGATGTACGGGCACGGCACTTCGCCGGTGGCAAAGCGGACCCTGCAAAGTCCCAGCTAGACGCCTTGAAAAACAGGAAGGTTCTCGCGCGCGGCGGGTACGGCGCCAGAAAACGTAGCCCCTAACCTCGGGCTTTGCGAGGGCCAAGTCGTCCGCATGGGTGAAGCCGAGAACAAAAACCGTCCCGTTACGATTATGCTCCCAGCTAAAACACGAGGAAAAAAGTAAAACAGTACGAAACATTATGTAATAACGGGACGGATTTTGAGGGCCATGCGCGCATGCCAACGTCCAAGCGACAAGGGGCAGCTTTTGTGCCATACTTAGAAGGCATTTGGCAACGTGAGGAGGCGTTCGTGGACGAACTTACAAAGACATATCGCGATTGGATACTAGATCAGCGCATTGAGGGGTGTACTCTTGAGCCGCAAGGCGACGGTAAGATAAATCTCAAAAGCGACTTAGCCAACGGCGAGATCAACTTTTACGACATAAATGGGAGTACGGTCGTGGAGTTGCGACTAGAGCGCGCAGATGATGGCGAGTCTTGCTTCTTCCTGCATTTCGAACTCGAGGAGCTCGACCGAGCAAAGAGTTTGTTTGGCGAGATGGTCGAGGCGTTTGAAGACCTCGGCGAAAAGCAGGCGCGTCACATACTCCTTTGCTGCACGTGCGGCATCACCACGACCTTCTTTGCAAACAAGCTCAACGAGGCGGCAAAGACAATGGAAATCGAATACGATTTCTGTGCAAAGTCCATTGAGGAGGCGAAGGTAGCCGGCGGTGAATACACTGCCGTACTGCTGGCTCCGCAGGTGGGACACAAGCGGAAAGAGCTTGTGGAGGCCCTGCCCGATACGCTGGTGCTCGAGCTGCCGGGCAGTATGTTTGGCTCGTACGACGCTGTGGCGGGAGTGCGTTTTGTCGTTGACGCGGTGACGGGTGCTCGACTTGCGGCAAAGAGTGACTTACGCATGGCGCGCGACTTTGACCATTCCAAGAGGGTGCTTGCCATAAGTTATGTGATTCGCTCCGACGAGTCCACGCTCTCCTATCGCGTTTTGGACAAAGGCGTGGATGCTCTGCAGGGGATGCTCGTTCGTAGCCACTTCGACATTTACGTGCTTTATGACCTTGCAGCCACACTCAAAGTCGCGGGCTATCCGCTTGAAAGCTTCGATGCGGTGGGCGTCGCGATGCCAGGCACGATTGACAAGGGCGTCGTAGTGCAAATGGACGAAGGTGCCGCTGACTTTGACATAGCGGCGAAGCTGTCGAAGAAGTGGCGCGTGCCCGTGCGCGTAGACAACAACGCCGTTGCAGCTGCCGCCGGATGCTACATCAGCCAAAACGACTGGGACGACGTTGCCTTTCACGCACAGGCCATCGGCGTGGCGGAGTGCGACGAGGGGCTGGTGATAGGCGGTCTCGTACGAGCGGGAAAGGCGGGCTTTGCGGGAAACTTGGGCTACCTCGCCTCGAATTTCTCCCTCTCCATGGATCTCGAGGAAGCCGCCTGGCGCTACGACGGAACGCGCGAGCTGGTTGCGCGTTATCTGGAAGCCACCATATGCACGGTCGCGCCTGAAGCCATCTTTGTGTGGTGCGATCTCGTGACGGACATGGAAGAGCTTCGTGAGGAGCTGCTGAAGAATCTTCCTGCCAGTGCCATCCCCGAGCTCATACCGGTGGCAGACTACGATGGACTGACGCTCCTGGGAGAGCTCTCGCTTTGTCTGCAAGGTATAGACGAATAAAAAGCGATTTACCTGCAAAGTCTCATGAAGGACCTTGTTAATTTATGGTACAATGATGGTTGGTGGTTATTTTCCTTTTTTATAGAGTGGGGGGCAGTTCAATGAAACTCCCGGGCAATGGTTCACACACCAACTTACGTACGTTCCTATCCTTCGCATTATCATACATTTTGATGTGGGGTCTTATACCCGCCATCGCCATTGCCGATGCCATTCGATCGCTTTACACCCAGGAACGTGACTCTGGGTACGTGGTAGCCCATTCCATAGAGGATTCCAACGAGCTTGCTGCGCACATGTCGGAGACCGTGCTCGCAAGCTTGCCCGCCGACGCATCAAACGTAGACAAGCTTTCTGCCGCATTCCACTCCATCGCCGACGTTGTCGTGATATCCGACGAAGCTCCCGAAGACTCCTACGAAGCACTCGTTGCCGCTCTGCACGGACAGGCGACGACGGCGGATGGAGCGACGCAAGCCGTTTTGCTCATCACGAAACAGATGGGATTCGAGTCGGAGCTCGTTTACGAAGAAGACGAGGCATTTGCAAGCGTACACCTTGATGACACATGGGTGCGTACAAACGTCGCGGCTTCTATCCTCGCGCGCATGGAGGCAAATGCCGACGTAGCCGAAGAGACGTGGATTGTCGTAGACAACACACCTGCAGTTGAGGAGATCTCAGAGGACGAGAATGCCATAGAGGCGCAAGGAGAGCCCGCGCAGCCGACCGTGGTAGACGAGGGCATCATAGTGGATGACGACGACGATCCCGATGTCCTCTCGGTGCAGGCATCTACGCCCAGCAACCCAGCTCAGACCTACAACGTAAGCGAATACGCATTACCTCACTTGGACCATGACAGCCCGCGCTGTTCATATCTCCACCTCAATGCTTCAGGTGGTTTGGAGCGCGTTGAGTTCATACAGAACACAAACACTCTCGTGGTGGAGACTCTGTCACCATCCTTCGGGGTTACAAACCAGCGCATTATTCCCGCATCAGCTTATGTGCCAAGCAATCTGGTGCCCGGAAAACTCAAATGGGGCGGTTTTTATTCCGGAGCCGAATACAACTACGTAGTCACGGGACAGACGAACGATGATTGCAACGACAATCTGGTTGTGTATCGCGTTACGAGGTTCACCAAGGATTGGTCTAGTCCGAAGGCAGCTGAATTCACGGATGGTAAGCACAGGATTCCAAGCGAAATACCCATAATGCCAAACACATGCTATGGCACCTCGATCCCGTTTTTGGACGGCACATGCGTCATGGAAGAGTTGAATGGTGTGCTGCATGTGCGGACCTCGCATCAAATGTATCCAGAATCAGGCCCAACGCAGATAAGGCATCAAGCCTCCGCGCACCTCGTGGTAAACGAGAGCACCATGGCGGTCACTGATTCCATGACGTACTCCCTGAGTCGCGATGCAAAGCTAGGCTACGCCTCGCACTCCTTTGCGCAACGGCTGGCGGCACTCGACGGCTCCATGTACGCGCTGGATTTGGGCGACTACAGGCCTCGTTCCATCGCCATAAAGAAGCTTGGTGTTACCAACGGAATAGGCGATGTCTTGCAGATTCAAGGAGACGCCGCAAATGGAACCAACAACTTTACCGGTGTGATCCTTGGCGGATTTGAGTCTTCCAATTCCGCAAAGACCCTTATCGTTACCGGTGCCACCATGGATCAGGCTGCGCACAAAGACAGGGCGAACTATCCCAAGATGCCAGGAAAATACGCTCCACGCAACACCTTTGTGGCTATCGTGAAGCCGTCAAACACGATCTCTAAACCCACTACGTTCAAGACCCTTACTCATTACGCATACTCAGGAAACAAAGGTGCTGATTTGACGAAGCTCGTGAAGATAAACGACAACCGTTTCCTTGTCGTATGGGCAGAGGTGAACTGCTGGGTCGATAGTGCTTCTTGGGGTAAAACCCAGACGGGCAAGCTTGCCTACGCGTTTATAGACGGCAATGGCAATACGATAGGGTCTGTTCATGAGATGCAGGGCTATCTTTCCTGTTGCGATCCCATACTATACGGCGGCAAGGTGGTGTGGTATGCGGAAGACCAACAAGGCAATCACACGCCCGTGTATTACGCGATTGACGCCAATGAAGGAGACACGAATTCAGGGTCTTCTACGGGAGGTAACGGGAATGCTGGTACCGCCGAGTCCATTGGAAACGCTTCGGTGGCACCTATTGCAAACCAGACCTATAGCGGACAAGCCATCACTCCGGCTCTCAGCGTCACGCACAAGGGCGTTACCCTCAAGCAAAACATAGACTATCGTGTAACGTATGCAAACAACATCAACGTCACAAATGACGCCACGGCGACCATTGAAGGCGTGGGCAACTATACCGGCACCAGGAAAGTCTCCTTCAAGATAGTGGCCGCTACCATCACTTCTGTGACGCCGAGCACGGCTACCTACACCTATGACGGTACGGAGAAGCGCCCTGGCGTTACGGTAAAGGCTGGAAGCCTCGTGGTTCCCTCCAGTGGTTACGACGCGAGCTACAAAAACAACAAAAACGTAGGTACGGCCACCATCACCGTGACGGGCAGGGGCAACTATACCGGTACCCAGACGACCGAGTTCAAGATTGTGGCAAAGGAGCAAGGCCAGACCCCCAGCCCGAGCACCATCAAGTTCAATGACGTGACTAGCGCAACGGCGCATTCCGAAGACATCTTATGGATGGCAGAGAGTGGCATTTCCGAAGGATGGAAGAACGCCGACGGTACGCGGTCCTTTAGGCCACATGCAAATGTAACGCGGGGTGACATGGCCGCCTTCCTCTTCCGTCTCGCCAAGCGCTGGAACCTGGTGAATGACAGCTGGCAGGCATCAAACACGCGTGTATTCACCGACGTGAATGCTTCGACCTCGCACAGCAGGGAAATCTGGTGGCTTGGCGAAACGGGCATCTCCGCTGGCTGGACAGTTTCCGGTGGAAAGAAGGAGTTCCGTCCCGCGGCCTCGGTGGCTCGTGCGGACATGGCGGCATTCCTCTTCCGTCTGGCAAAGAAAGCCGGTAAAGCGAGTGATAGCTGGAGAGTTACAAACGACAAAGTCTTCGTCGATGTAAACGCTTCGACCGCGCACAACAACGACATTTGGTGGCTCGCCGAGAAGGGCATCTCCGCAGGCTGGACGGTGAGCGGTGGAAAGAAGGAGTTCCGTCCGTTCAACACGGTAGCCCGTGCCGATCTCGCCGCCTTCCTCCATCGTCTCGACAAGCTCTCATAGCGTCTCAGAGCGTGTGAGACACCGCTGCGCCTCCAGGTGTCGTGAAGATGCCTGGAGGCGTTTCTTGTCTCGGGAGTTCCGCGATTGTGGCGTTGCTCGTTCAGAACCCCGTTGCCTGGACGTGCGTCGTGCTCAAACAATCCTCGCCGTGCTACGGAATCGCTCGCGGCGCATCGCCCGACGGCGAGGTCTGAACGAGCAACACTGTAGCTCCATGTTTTGGGAAATTTTCGTTGTGACGCTACCCATACGCCAAAAACTGCGTTATACTATCTCCTGCATTACGGAGAGCTGACCGAGAGGCCGAAGGTGCTCGCCTGCTAAGCGAGTATGGCAGTGATGCCATCTGGGGTTCGAATCCCCAGCTCTCCGCCAGATTACTCAACGCCCCTGAAGGGGCGTTTTTGTTTACCTGTCTTTCCTCCACTTTGTATGGGTGCGGACCACCATTCCTTGAGACCGCGCGCCTCGTCCTCGCATGCACGCGCCCTCAAGACAGGGGTGGCGATCGTGGGCCCTGTCGGGGCCTCCTCGTGGCCCCGACCCGTCGCGCACGTTATCGGGAGTCCGGGAAAAACATACATTGGGTCACTGAAATTCTCGCGCCAACTGGGCATATATGGAATGCAACCAATCGATTGCATGGTACGTAAAATAGCTACCATACAATCG
>CACXZL010000133.1 GCA_902772085.1 uncultured Coriobacteriaceae bacterium
AGATCGAACTTTATGCTCTGCAGAACGTCCAGCGAAGAATAGCCGCTGCCGAAATCATCCATCCATACCCGGAAGCCCTGCGCGCGGAAACGATTTATCTCCTCCCGCATGAAGTCGAAGTCGCTTCCCACGACGCTTTCCGTTATCTCGATGTTTATAAGCTTGCGATCTACTTGTGCGGCATCCACAAGCTTGCAAATCTCGGAAACGAGGTCGCAGGCGTCGAAATCCGCGCGAGAGAAGTTGATGGAAACGGGCGCGGTCTGTCTCCCAGCCTCTTCGCAGACCTTCAGGTGGTTCAGGACCTGTCTCACCACGCACAGGTCCAGCTTGTGTATCAGCATGGATTCTTCCAGAACCGGAATGAACGTAGAGGGCATGAGCATGCCGCGTATCGGGTCCTGCCAGCGAGCCAGTGCCTCGACATCGCAGACCTTGCCGTTGACCGAACGGACGATGGGCTGATAGTAGACGTTGATCCATCCTTCTTCGATCGCCGTGTCGAGGTTGTCGATGATGGCCTGGCGGTTCGTCTCCTCTTCAAGCATCTGAATATCGAAGAACGCATAGTATGATTTCTTTCGTTTTCTCCAGGCGTTGGCAGCAAGCCTCGCCCGATCGCATGCCACGTCTATCCCTACCGATTCGATGCGGTTTGGATAGACGCCGATTCTGATCGGAAGGGTCTTCCCTTCGTTGGCGGTGGCGCACTGGGCCATCACAGCCTCAAGGCGTTCCCTCAGACCATCGTCCGGCGCGATGGCGGCGAAGTGGTCCTGCGCGAAATACGCGCAGTTCTCGGCGCCGAACTGAGCTGCCAGAATGGTCGCGACTGAGCATATGAGGCGATTGCCCTCGGCGAAGCCGTAACGGTGATTGATATTCTTCAGATTCATGAGATCGAAGAAGAGAATGGCGGAATCGATTCCGTGCTCCTGCAGTTCCCTGCGCTTGGACTTGGCCAATTCAAAGAAGGAGGTCATGCTTGGCAGGCCAGTCATATTGTCATAGGTCACGTCGAATACCCCCCGCGCTGAAAGATGATGCGATCAAAACCGCCGGCACACGTACCCGCGGTCTACTCTCGCGTCTTCTTGTGCCCGTTCTCCCAAAATATCGTATCATTCATATTTGTGAAACGCTCGACCAATTCGTGGGACGGGGCAGAGTAAAGGTGACATGCGTCGCCCAAGAACCCTACAGATTATCGAAACGCGAGAGGTGCAGCGTCGAGGAAGGGTGCGAGACGGCTCCCTTCCTTCTTGCTCACGGCGCCATCGTCTCTCTACTCCTGAACCATGGTTGCCGACCCGTATGCCTTGAGTGGTCGACCGTTCTCGTCGAACTCTGTGGTGTACCTCACGTGGAATGGCACCCTGCCCACCGTAAGGGGGATGATGGCCTCGAGGTACTCCACTCCCTCCTCGAGCTTGCGGTGCCAGTCGCGGTACATATCAGCATAGTCCGGCGGGAATATGCCCATTTCGATGGCGGGCTCCGGATAGTTGTTTACGACCAAAGGTAGTCCGAGGTCGCGCATGCAACGAAAACACGGACGCATTTGTTTGGTGCCGATGACATATTCCCACGCATACATGTTGGCTTGTTCACTTGCAAAGCGGAAGCGGCGCTCGCTTCGGGTCACCTCGTCAAGACGACGCTTCTCTGCCGTGATGTTTTGAACCATTGCATAGACGATTGCCTGTTTGCCTGCATGTCCTATGACCCTCATGGTAGTCCGCATGCACACGAGTTCCTCTCCGCAGCAATCGGAGTTGAGCGTGCGCCACGTCTCGCAGGTCTGTTCGTCTCCGGACGCTATGGCCTTCTCGACCGTCCGCACGTAGATCGCTCGGTTCTCGTCGTCGAAGGTGTTCCATGGGTCCGAGTGGACTATGTCCTCCTCGGTGACGTTCATGCCGAGCTCCTGCACGTATTTTTGGTTTACGCGAAGAATCTCCGCGTTGCCATCCTCGTAGCTGAAGACCGCCGCCGCGCCAACGTAGTTGCTAAAGATGAGCGTCTCGAGCGACTCGGGGTCCCAAAAGCGGTGGGCGTCCATGGTCTTTACGAGCTGCAAGGCGGGCAACGTAGGTTCGAGCCCGGCACTTTGGATGAGGTCTATAAACTGGTCCTCGGGAATTGGCCTCGAGTACAAGTATCCTTGGATATAGCTACACCCCACACTCTTCAAATAGTCGGCTTGCGAAAGCTGCTCTACGCCTTCTGCGATCGCGGGAGTTCCGAGCCACTTGGCCATTTGGATCATGGCGTTGATGATGGTGGCTCCCCGGCCCTGCGGATCGCTGTCCAAGAAGCGCATGTCCAGCTTTATGATGTCGAACGGAAGGTTCTTGAGGATGTTGAGGGACGAGTAGCCGCTGCCGAAGTCGTCCATCTCCACGATGTATCCCGCGTCGTGGAGCTTGGACATGGCGGATGCGATGAGCTCAAGGCCGCCTGCAGCCGACGTCTCGGTTATCTCCATGCGCAAAAGGCGCACGGGGACATCGTAGCGCGAGCGGATGTCTTCCATGCGATCTATAGCAAGCGGCTCCGCGCTCGCTTCGCTCGCTCACTTCGTGAGTCGCCGCTTGCTGGCATGCGCAGGGACCAGGGGCGTGAACTGTAACCAAAAGGGATTTGGCCCCCTTATGCCAAGAGGCCAAATCCCTACAAGACCTGTTTTCGCACGAGTTGTGCGAAGTATCCGTTGAGCGCCATCAACTCGTCGTACGTCCCTGCCTCCACGATGCGACCGCCGTCCATCACGAGAATGCGGTCGCAGTCCATGACGGTGGAAAGCCTATGGGCCACCATGAGCACCGTGCACTTTTCGGCATACACGGCGTCGAGCACTTTCTTCTGCGTGATATTGTCGAGAGCGCTCGTAGCCTCGTCCAGAATCATCACGGCTGGCTTTGTGGCGAAAGCGCGCGCGATCAAGATGCGTTGGCGCTGACCACCAGAGAAGCCGCAGGAGTTTGATTCGGAGATCTCGGTATCGAGACCGAGGGGCATGGCGCGCAGGTCATCGGCGATGCAGGCCTTCTCGGCCGCCTCCCATGCCTCTTCCTCCGTCACGTTTCGAGGCGTGAAGCAGATGTTTGACAGCACGGTGCCGGGGATGAGCTTGCTGAACTGAAACACCGAGCCGATGTGCCGGCGATACGATCGGATGTCGAGGTCGGAAAGACTGTGGCCGTCAAAGAGTATGGTGCCGGACGTCGGCTTCTCTATGCCGAGGATGAGCTTCATGAGCGTGGACTTGCCGCATCCGCTCTCGCCAACAAACGCGATCTTCTTTCCGGCGGGAATCGTGAGGTTCAGCTTCTGGATGGCGCCGAGACCGCCAGGATAGGAGAAGCTCACGTCGTTGAGCTCGATGGTGCCGCGTGGCGCGTAGAGGACTTGTTCGTTTTCGCTCACCTCGGTGGGTGTGCCCAAGAGATCGTTCAGTTGTCCCATGAGGGGCCTCATGAGCATCATCGAACGCATTGAGTCAAAGAGCTCGCCCAAGGCCGCGACGACAAGGGAGTACGAGGCGTTGAAAGCGATGTAATCGTTGCGGGACAAGTCGCTTGTCACGACCAATGATATAAGGAGCAGCGTGGTGACGCTTGTGAGAAACGTCGTGATCTCGCTTTCCGCCTTGAGGACGAACGGTGGGTCCAGGTCGTATTTGAGCACGCGTTGGTAGACTTTTGCCCAGCGGGCATACAGCCGTCGTTCCGCACCCATGGTACGGATCTTTTGTGCGCCACGCAGTGCGGAAAACATCAGGCCGGAGGAGTCGATGTCTGCCTGCATGCTCGCCGTCTCGTTGCGCTCGTTTACAACGGCTATGAGAACCGAGAAAGTCGCTTTGAAGACGAGCATCACGATGGCAGGTACTACAAGCATAGGAGCAAATGATGCCATCTGGGGAATGTAGCCCAGCGAGAAGACTGCGGTGAGACCGAGGTTCAGGACGAGGTTGAGCAGGCGGTCGGACACCTGTCGCGCGGTGGAAAGGCGCCTGGACACCTTGCCGGCCGACTTGTCGGCAAAATAGTGCTGTGGCAGCAGCAAGATGTGGGCCATGACCGACGCCTCGACCTGTCCGGCTATGCGTAGCCGCAGATTTGAGAGCATGAACGTCTTGCTCGTCTGCACGGCGAGCTTGGCAAATCCTGCCGTGAGGTACATCACGGCGGCCATCGCGAGCATGCCGTAGCCATCCACTCCTTGAGGTACGATCGTTTCGAGCACCCACTTGTTTATTTGCGGTGCGACGAGGCCTAAGGCGTATACGAGCGTAGACGCGGCGACGATGGGAATCACGTCGTTGAGGTTTGCCAGGCGCAAGACCATGATGAGGTAATCGAAGAGGGTGCGGGTGCCCTCGGGGATGGGTCGAATGAAGGCCCAGCCCCGGCTCATCAATCGCGTTGCTTTACCGAGGTGCATGCTCACGCCTGTGTTTGGATTGATGTAGCGGTAGCCCAGGATGCCAGGCCTGCAGGCAACGTACGTCCCGTCTTCCAGTTGCGCGAGCATGAACTCAGCTTGCCTGCGCCAGCCATCTTCGTGCATGTTGATCTCTTCGTACATGATGCCGCGCGGCGAGAGGGTCTGCTCCAGCAATTCGTCTATGTCTTTGCAGCTCAAGGCCACGCGTGAGTCGACACCCATCCAATCAAGCACCATGCGCAGGGACTCCTGGGCATCGTTGATGCGTGCCTCGTCCGTGGCGTGGTTTTGGAACAATGCCTCGTCAGCCATCTGTTCGAGGCTGCGGTCGCGGGTATCGCGTTGCTCGATCTGCTTTGCATAAAGATCCATCATGCGCTCCTATCCCGTCGACACCATGTCGTGGTACAGCTTGCAGCGCTCTATGAGCTCGTCGTGGGTGCCCATCGCAGCGATGCGGCCCTTGTCGAGTACGATAATCTGGTCGGCATCTCGTATCGTGGAAAGGCGATGTGCCACGATGATTGACGTGACGTCCAAGGTCCTGATGGCCCTCATGACCTTGTCCTCGGTAAGGGCGTCGAGAGCCGACGTGAACTCGTCAAGCAGAAGGATCGTCGGCTCGACCTCAAGTGCCCGGGCAAGCTCGAGACGCTGGAGCTCTCCGCCGGAATAGCCCTTTCCGTTTTCACGCATGAGCGCGCGATACCCGTCCGGCTCGCTGATGATGCGCTCGTGTATCTGCGCGTCGCGAGCCGACAAGATCATCGCGTAGTCCTCGATCGTCTCGTCCCACATCCTGAGATTCTCGCTTATCGTATCCTCAAACATCACGATTTCTTGGTCTACGGTAGCGACTGACGACCGGAAGACGACGTCGGGAATCTCGTCACGCCGCTTGCCGCCATAGCGTATCTCTCCTGATGTGGGTGCGTACAGGTCGGCGATGAGTTTGAGCAGGGTGGACTTGCCGCAGCCAGTCTTTCCCACGATGGCGTACACCTTACCGGGAGCCATCTCAAACGATATGTCGTCTAGGGCGAGCGGATCTCCCGGGCAGTACCTGAAGCTCACGTGCGATACGTCGAGGCTCCCGCGCAACTTGCCGTCGTTGCTTCCTTCGCTCAAGGCGTATTCTGGACAGGTCTTCCTGCGGTTGAGGTCCTCAACGCGCTCGATGTTTGTGCGCATGGTCTGCAGGTTGTTTATCATGTTTAGACAATTGCTGAGCGAGCTGCTCATGCGTCCTACCACGAGCTGCATGGCGGCGAGCGATGCTGCGTCGAACTGACCCTGGACCATGAAGTACGCACCGACGAAAAGCAATGCCGCGCTCGAAAACATGCTATGCGCGCTCGTTATGATCTGCGTCCAGGC
>CACXZL010000134.1 GCA_902772085.1 uncultured Coriobacteriaceae bacterium
TTCGATTCGGGCGTTCGCGCGTCCGTTTGTGCACACGCTGCCTTATGGCGTGTGCAAAGTCGGACACGAGATTGGCTGTAACGAGCCGCTCTTGTCCGTTTGTGCACACGGGATGCTCGGGCGTGTGCAAAGTCGGACACGCGGATGCCGATTCGGGCGGTCACGAGTCCGTAAAAGCACACGGGACGCTCGTACGTGTGCAAAGTCGGACACGTGGAGGCAGATTCGGGCGGTCGCGCGTCCGCTTGTGCACACGCTACTCCCACGCGTGTGTTTTTCCGGACACGTGGTATTCGATTCGGGCGTTCGCGCGTCCGTTTGTGCACACGCTGCCTTATGGCGTGTGCAAAGTCGGACACGAGACCGGCCGTGTCGCGCCGTTCTTGTCCGCTTGTGCACACCGTCGAGTGCCCCGTGTGCACAAGCGACACGACGACGGGCGAGGGGCCCGGGAGCCTCCGCGCGCGAGGGGCCAACGGCCGGCGGGCACGCGCGGTAGGCCGAAATGATCTCTTCGAGCAAACAAGGGCCGCCCGAGCAGCCGCTTCTCCGCGGGGCTGCCCCGGCGGGGCGCTCCACAGATCGCTGCGCGGCATGCGCGGGCCTCCCGAGGCGGATCCGCGCTGCGCCCGGCGAAGGAGCGCAGGACGTGCTTCGTGACGGGCACGATACGAAGGCGTTCGGGAGGGCGTGCGTAACGCCCAGTCGATTGTGGAACGCCCCACCAGGCTAGCGACGCCTTGGCAATCCCCTGCAGCGGCCCTCTACTGTGAAAGCCTCGCATCAAGTTCGCGAAGCTCTTCGGGAATCTCGTCCACATCAGCGCCAAAGGCCTGTGCCACAGCCTCCGCCTGATCTCGACGCATCTGGCCCAATTCGGGATCTCCCATTGCATCATAGGCATCTCCCAGTCTGTGCAAAGCATAGGCTGCATAACCCGCTACGGCGTCTCCCGTACCAGAAAGCATCATCATGGTCACCAGCGACTCGGGTGCGAGAGACATTGCCGTCTCCGGATCAAGCTGCACGAGATCCGCCACAGCCGCTTCAACTTCCTCCGCCGCTTTCAAATCACGTTGCAATAGTGCTTTCGCAAGCGCATGCGAAACGGTCGACACAAACTGCTCTATCACTTCCAAAAGATAGTCCCTGTGCAACATTTTTCTACTCCTTCCATAACATACTGCACAAATGGTATCACGTTATCCCAGCGCGTCAAAAACAACAGCGAGCCAATTAATATATCCAAAAGGGAAGCGAGAGTATTAAGAAAATTATATTTGACAGATTTATGGAGAAGCATGCTCCGTCCATTGACCCAAACGTGGTAAGCGTATATAGTTACTTATGCGCTGAGGCGCAGCACACAGTGCGGGGTGGAGCAGTTTGGTAGCTCGCCGGGCTCATAACCCGGAGGTCGTAGGTTCAAATCCTGCCCCCGCGACCAAACATGAGGCCCCTGACCAGCAGAAATGGTCAGGGGTTTTTCTTATGGGCAAATCGTCCGACCCCGATTTGTGGGCAAATGGGCAAATTTTGGGCAAATGGTCCACGTCAATAAAGCCCACTACTGCAAACATTTGCGCACGTCGGCCAATGGGCTAGAGATTTCTCCGAGCGGCACACAAGCCCTCCCCCCTCTCCTAGTCAGCTGGGCTTCAGGCATGAATTTGTGTCTTACCCCAGGACTACCTTCTTGCTTAGCCCTATAGGGCGCGTCCTGTAATCGCATCTGAGACTGACAAGACAGGAGGCACTCCATGGGAAGCAAGGCGACATCCTCAAAACCAGAAGACAATGCCCACGAACGTCGGGAGGGCGTTCTGTGATGCAGACGGACCTGTGTCGACCTAACGTCTGACTCAAGGGCGCCGCGGTCGGCCTTGTGGCCGCTCCGACGCCAAGGGAGCACGAGATAAAAGAACCGAGGAGTCGGACGTCTTGGGCGCGCCGCGGGCAATCAGGCGCACCACGATGGCCCTGCAGTCCCCCTCTTCGAGGTAAGAGTGACACGCCCAAACATGCACAACCGAGACCGATCGCGGCACCCGCTGCCGTGGCGGGCTCGGTTGTGCATGTTCTATGCCTAATGCCCAACCAAGACGAATCAAGACGGATGCGAGACGAGACGCCAGCACCACTGCGGGCCAGTGGGCTATAGAGATAGCGCTAACGCGACTCGAGCCGCCTACAGCAACCAACTGCAAACGAGCACCAACTCTGCACAGGAGGTATTCGCTATGGCGGAGCACCAAAGATACCTATACGGAGCGGAGGCCGAAGAGACTCCGGGGTGAGCGTGACCCGGGCCGGCGCAGCGAGGGACAGGTCGCCGGCCCTGGCCCCGCAGATCTCGGACACGCGGGCCGCAGACTCGTAGAGCATCACGAGCAGCATGCGGTTCCTCCGCGACTTCTGCGTGACGCCGTCGTTTGCCGCGAGCACCACCGCAAGCTCGGCGTCCTCGAGGTACGCTATCGGCCTCTTCGGCACTGGCGGCGCCTTCACCGCCTTCGCCGCCTGGCTGAGCGTGACGAGGGTCGCGTCCTCCGACGCGCAGTAGGCGAGGAACGAGCACATTCATATGGCAAGAACATGGCCGGATGCACGCGCACGGTGCTCGAGCAGGACGTCTACACGGCGCTCTACGGGTTCGGCGCTGGCCTTCCCGTGACCGACGAGGACGGGCGCTACACGCGCAGGCCCGCCTCAAAGCCTTCCTGAATGCCTCGGTAACCGTTCTTGGCCCGCTCGTTGCAATCGCCGACGGAGACCACCTGGTAAGGCGCATCCGCCAACGTGCCTGCGAGGTTCGTGTTCGCACGCGCGCCAATAGCGACAATGACGGTATCCACATCGCCCAGACGGACCTGATCGCCGCTCTTCTCGTATACAACGGCATCTGCCTCAACACTCTTGACGGCCGCCGAGGTAAGCACGTTCACCCCGTGAGCTGCCAGGCGCTCGAGCAGGAAGGAGGTGGGGGCAGGCTCGCCATCACGTACGATCTGGTCGAGCATCTCCACGATAGTGACGTCCGAGCTACCACCCTCGGCCACGAAATCGGCCGTCTCGGCGCCTACCAAACCACCACCGATGACCACCACGCGGTTACCGAACTCGGCACGACCACGCAGGATGTCTTGAGCCACGACCCCGTACTCGCGAAGGCCGGGAATGGGAGGCATCGCGGGACGAGAGCCCACTGCAAGGATGACCGCATCTGGGGCCAACCCGTCGATGGTCTCACGCGTCGCCTCCACACCAAGAAGCACCTCGACCCCAAGCTGTTCGAGCTGTCGTTGCTGCCACGCAACGAACGACGTGAAGTCACCCTTGGCGAGCGGAGCGGCAGCCGCCAGCCACTGGCCACCAAGCTCCTGGGAGCTCTCGAGCAGCGTCACCGTATGGCCACGCCGCGCCGCTACGAGCGCCGCCTCGCAGCCCGACACACCGCCGCCTACGACAACCACGCGACGCGGTTCACTCACAGGCGACAGGTCGTACTCATCCTCCTTGCCCGTCAGCGGGTTGACCAAGCAGCGGATGGGAAGCCCCTGCTCGAGCTCGCCGTCGCAACCCTGCAGGCAGCCAATGCAGCGATTGACGTCGCACAGGCGACCTTCACGCGCCTTGTTGGGCATGTCGGGGTCGGCCAGCGACGCACGACCCATGGCACACAGGTCGGCCTTTCCTGTAGCGATGATGGTGTCTGCAAGAAGGGGGTCATTGATGCGGCCGACCGCCATGACCGGCACCTTCACAGCCCGCTTAATGGCTGCCGCATGGTCGGCAAAGCCTGCCACTGGAATCGCGAAAGGCGGGATGATGTTACGACCCGAGGCAAAGACGCCCTGCGAGACGTGGATGAGGTCGGCGCCTGCCTCTTCTACCAAGCGGGCAATGACCTTGGTCTCCTCGAGCTGCAGGCCGCCTGGCACAAACTCCACCGAGCTCATGCGGTAGATGATGGGGAAGTCCGCTCCAACCGCTGCGCGCACCGCCGCGATGACCTCGGTCGCAAAGCGTGCGCGATTGACGGTAGTGCCACCATACTCGTCGCTACGCTTGTTGGAATACGGGGAGGCAAACTGGTTGATGAGGTAGCCGTGGGCGCCATGGATCTCCACGCCATCAAAGCCTGCGGCCTTGGCGCGGACGGCAGCGTCCACGAAGCGCTGCTCCAGTGCATGGATTTCGTCAACTGTCAGCGCATGGGGAGTCTCCCCTACCGTGGGATCCTTGATAGCAGAGGGCGCCACGCACTGTACGCCCGTCACGCGACTCGACGTCTGACGCCCGGCATGATAGAGCTGCACGATAATCTTCGCGCCAGCATCGTGGATGCGCTGGGTAAACGCACGATATGCCTTCATCTGTTCGTCGTTCCACAGCCCGCCGAGACGCTTGAAAGCACCGGCTTCAGGGCACACGCAGAAGTCCTCCGTGATGATGGCACCAAAGCCACCACGGGCCTTGCGCTCGTGATAGGCCATGAACTTCTCGGTAGGCATACCATCCTCGCTGCAATAGCAGCTGGCCATGGCTGACACAACCATGCGATTTTTGATGGTCAGTCCGTTGATGGTGATGGGTTCAAAGATATGCGTGAGTTCCATTGGTGCCCTCCCCTTGAGTTGTAGGTGGCGCCAGTATAGAACTACATTTCGATATTTCTCGATTTATAAGACTATAGGTAGTTATTCTTTGTTGAACGGCAGAATGTATTACATACTATCAATCAGAGTTCTGTCTCAACTCGCCGAGCAAGCTCCGCAATTACCTCTTCATTCCGGCGATAGTACGTCCACTTGCCATGCCGCTCCGACAGCAGGAGACCCGCTCGACGCATCATGGTGAGGTAGTTTGATGCCGTTGATTGGGATATACCAGCTCTCTCGCTGATACTCTCCACGCAGACGCCGCCCTTGAGGTCAATCGGCTCGGAGAAATGGATGCCTTGGGGGCCAAAGTTGGTTCCAGGATCCTTGAGCCAGAGCAAGATGTTGAGGCGCGTCTCGTTGGACAGTGCCTTGAATACCTCAATCAGATCCATACGCGACTCACCCCTCGTACATCATGCAGGTCTCAAGTATACCAATCACTGCAAGTAAGGTTTCGCGTCAGATCGTGCGCATCATCGCCCTCCTGCGCGAGAGCCTCCGCTCGTCGTCCTCCGAGAAGCCGGCGATGGCCTCGTCGAGAGCGGCCAGACACTCCTCGCGGTCGGCCGGCAGCTCGGCGACGAAGCCGATGGAGTTGGTCACCAGGCGCGTGTCGACGACGATGGGATTCTCCAGCGCAGCCACGAGCGCGCGGAACTCGCGGAACCGCTCGAGCTCGCTCATGGGCGCGAAGTCGCCCCGCGCAACCTCGGCGCCGAGCTCGGAGTCGGGGAAGATGGTGACGGTGGTGAGGTACATGAACTGCGGGCGGATCTGGTTGAACACCTCCGCCGAGCGCGCGGCGGTCTCCTCGGCGCGCCCCGCGCCGGCGATGCCGCCCAGGTAGATGCAGTTGTAGGGCAGCCCTGCCTCGTCGAGCTTCCCGCACTGCTCCACGACGTCGGCGGCGGTGTAGCCCTTGTTCACGTGCGCAAGCACCTCATCGTCGCCCGACTCGATGCCGATCATGATGTCGGTGTAGCCCGCGTCGTGCAGCGCCCGCAGGTCGTCCACCGTCTTGTTGCGCATGCTGTCGACGCGCGCGTAGGTTGAGATGGTGGCGCCCGGCAGGTACTCGTGGACGAGGTCGGCAAGTTCCAGCAGCCTGCGCGTGCTCATGGAGAACGGGTCGCC
>CACXZL010000135.1 GCA_902772085.1 uncultured Coriobacteriaceae bacterium
GCTATTCGCGCCGCTCACCCGTGTGCCCTTTTCCAGACGGAGTGGCAGCCGACCAGACTCGAGCTCGCAGTCGCCTCGGGTCTGGCCTCGCCGCACCCGCCTGCCCAGGGACTCGGGCTCACCAACGCGGGGGCGGAGGCCGTGGACGGCGAGATTGAGCCCACCGCGAGCATGGAACTTGGGCCCAAGAACGTGGACAGTCTGCCCTTGATGGTGATGCTCGGGAACTCGGGCCTACGGGCGGAGCTTCCCGGCAGGGTGGCTTGAGGACTTACGCATCATGCAGAAGGGTCAAAGTTCTACGCTTGCCCTCTCGGCCTGTGGTAAGGTATCACGAGAGGAGGATGCTATGCGATTTCTGAACCTGGACGACATACAGGTGTTGGACGACGCCATCGATGCGTGTTGCCCTCTTATATACGTCATAGACTCGCCCGAGCATCCCTTCGAACTCGCGGACCTCGACGTTCGCAGGGAGGCGTCGCTCGTGCGCGTGCCGGTACGCGACTGGAACGATGCCCTCACCCCCTGGCCTGCGCCCGGCCTCTATCGTGGCGAGCCGGACTTTGGGGGATGTGCCGCGCAGACGCTCGCCGAGCTGGTGGGGGAGGCGATCCCTGCCTTGGAGGAGGCGCGGGGGCTTGAGCCGAAGACCCGAGCGATCTGCGGTTATTCGCTGGGTGGGCTCTTTGCGCTCTATGCCCTTGCGCATGCGGGTGCGTTCGATGCCTGTGCGTGCCTCTCGGGCTCGGTGTGGTACGAGGGCTGGGTGGAGCATCTACGGGAGCTCGACGTGGACCTGCACGACAAGTTCGCCTTTCTTTCCGTTGGCACCAAGGAGAAGCGCGCGGCACGGCCCCTTCTGCGTACGGTGCAGGACCGCATGGAGACGTGCGCGGAGATCCTGAAAGAACGCGGTTGCGAAGTGCGCTATCGCACGAGTCCTGGAAACCACATGCAATACGTGCCGGAGCGTTTTGCGGCGGGTATCGGGGCGCTCGACGAGTTCTTGCGCGTGAGTCCGCTGTCGCGCTGCCGGGCGACGGACCACATCGACGCCGCACCATAGAAAAGGAGCCATAGACGATGCCATACAAACTACTTGCCCTCGATATGGATGGAACGTTGCTCACCTCGCGCAAAGAGGTATCGCCTCGTACGCGCGCGGCACTGCGTGACCTCGCGGAACGTGGCGTTCCCATCGCGTTCTGCACGGGCCGGTGCTTCAAGGAGCTCATGGACTGGCCGCGTGAACTGCCGTTCATCCGCTACGGCGTGCTTGCGAGTGGGGCAGTGGAGTATGACTTCGCAAACAAGACCACGCTCGACCTCAACGCGCTCGGCACCGAGACGATTCTCAAGGCCATGGATATCGCATCGGCCGAGGGGCCGATGACGCATGTCCT
Organism: uncultured Coriobacteriaceae bacterium; assembly: GCA_902772085.1. Lineage (GTDB taxonomy): Bacteria > Actinomycetota > Coriobacteriia > Coriobacteriales > Atopobiaceae > RUG440. Next base: position 1,407 of record CACXZL010000135.1, read on the forward strand.
TGGCATAGGGGACTCCGTCGCACGGCCTGACGACGTACGCGTGATGGAGCGCTACGGCATGGGCGTCTATAAGCCGATGTATGAAAAGATCTGCACGTTTGCAGACGACTTGGAGGAGTGGGTGCGTACGCACGAGGGCGAGGTCGTGAAGCTGAACTTCTATCATGTCGACGCGCACTCACGCGATCGCACGCGAGAGCGCATAGCTCGGGCCGGCCTGCCGATCACGCTCGCAAACGCCGAGGTGGGATCGGTGGAGTGCAGCGCGTCGGGTGTCAGCAAGGCCCAGGGGCTGCGCATTCTCGCGACGCATCTGGGCATAGGGCTCGACGACGTGGTGGCCGTCGGAGACTCGGACAACGACCTGGCTGCGCTCTCCGCAGTGGGTATGCCCGTCGCGATGGGCAATGCCAGCGAGTCGATAAGGCGCCTTGCCAAGCTCGTCGTCGCGAGCAACGACGAGGATGGCATCGCCGAGGCGGTGGCCCGCCTCTTCTGATGCGGGCTACCCGTGGCGCTTCCGTGCCAGGCGACGGGGCAGTCAGGTCGCGTGCCAAGTGGCGGGGTCGCCCGTGGCGTTTCCGTGCCAGGCGACGGGGCTGCCGGGTCCGCGCCAGGCGGCGGCGCTGCGTGTCCGCCCGCCACGAGGAGCCGTCTCGGCCGGCGTCCTCGCGAGGCCTCACGCAAAGAAGCTCACCGGATGCACCACGTTGTCGCGCTGCGCGTCTATGCCGGCGAGGCGGGAGTCGGCGAGCTCCGAGAGGTGCCGTACCGCGTGGTTGCCAAACCTGAAACGGAGCTCGTCGATGGTCCTGTCGAGGTCGAGCATGCGCTGCCGTCGCGACTCCTCGCCAAAGACGTCGAGCTGCACCCACGCGCTGGCGGGGGAGAGCTGGGAGGCCCTGACGCCGAGCGCCCGCACCTTCTCGCCATGTGCGAAGTCCACGTGGGCGCATGCGAGCGCCGCGGCCGCCGTGCAGATCTCGCTGGTGAGTTGCGTGGGCCGCTCTAGCGTCATCTGCCTGCTCGAGCCGCAGAGCGTCTCGGCGTCGCGCGTCCACGCGGAGACGGTCCTGGCGGTCAGACCGTGCGCGCGCAGACGTTGTGCCACCGACTCTCCCATGAGCCAGATGACCTGTCGGGCGGTACGCTCGTCCTCGACGTCGAAGGGCGTGGTGATGCCGTTGCCGATGCCCTTGATCTCGTGCGCGATGTCGCCGATGCCCGGCTCGTAGGTCCTCACGGGCGCGGTGTCGAGCCCGCGCGCAAACGACTGGATCACCTCTCCCATCTTGCCGAGCAGGCGCTTGATGGCGTAGCTGTCGGCCAGGGCGAGCTGGCCGATGGTGAAGATGCCGTTGCGGTTGAGCTTGCGTCGCGTGGCGGGGCCGACGTAGAGCAGCTCCTGCACCTTGGAGGGCCATACGATCCGCGGCACGGCCTCGGGCGAGACGACGGTGAAGCCGTTTGGCTTGCGAAAGTCCGACCCGAACTTCGCGAAGATCTTGTTCCACGAGAGGCCTATGGAGACGGTGCAGCCGAGCTCCTGGGGCATGCGCGCGGATATCTCGCGTGCCACCCCCTCGGGCGAGCTTCCCGCGAGGCGAGGGGAGTCCGTGATGTCGAGCCACGCCTCATCGAGGCCGAAGGGCTCCACGAGGTCGGTGTACTGGTTGTAGATCTGCCGCGCGCGTCGGGAATACGAGATGTAGAGGCCGTACTGCGGCGGCACGATGATGGCCTCCGGACAGACGCGCCGTGCCTCGTTGAGCGTCATCGCGGTCTTCACGCCGCGGCGCTTCGCGGGATACGAGGCGGTGAGCACGATGCCGTGCCGCGCCTCCTCGTCGCCGCCCACGATGACGGGCTTGCCGCGCAGGCGCGGGTCTTCGGCCATCTCCACGCTCGCGTAGAAACAGTTCATGTCCACGTGAAGGATCTGTCGGTGCGTATCCATGGCATGACCTCCTAGAAATGCAAACACATGTCCTAGTGGGGCGTTCCATAAATAGCTGGCGGTACGCGCGGGTCTCCCGAGGCGGATTCGCGCCGGGCACGCCGAGGGAGTACTGGACGTACTTCGAGGCAGGCGCGGGGCGAAGACGTCCGGAAGGGCGTGCAGAACGCCTAGCTATTTATGGAACGGCCCACTAGTCTCAGTATGTCATGCACAGGGGACAGAAATACCTCCGCGCTCTCTTGCAAACAAGTGCGTCCGAGAGGCGGACGGGGAAGGGCCAGCCGGGAGTTAGCGACGACGATGTGGGTGGTGCTTCTTCATCTCATAGAGACGCTCGTCTGCCTTCATCATGACTTGGTCGATGCGCTCGTAGGTGAAGGGCTCTATGGACACCAATACACCGCCGTATGAGATCGAGAGCTCGTAGGGCGTGGACCGCGTGGCGTTGAATCGCGCCATTGCGGCGTCGACCGATTTCCCCAGGGCGCCTGTGATCTTTTCGTCCTCCCAGAGGGTGAACGTCACGAACTCGTCTCCTCCCAACCGGCCCAAGATCCCATGAGGGGGCAAACACTCGCGCAGGATGCGCGTTGTCTGGCATATCGCCTCGTCGCCGCTGTCGTGTCCGAAGGTGTCGTTGATATATTTCAATCCGTCGAGATCAAAGAAGTATAGCGTCCCGGTGTCGCCGATATGTCTCTCGATCATTTGTTCGAGATTGGCCATGAAACCGCGGCGATTGAGGACTCCGGTCATCTCGTCGTAGTGCGACTCGCGCCTGAGGATGAGGTTGCTCTTGCTCAAGAGCTCGTTTGTCTCACGCTCGGCCGCCAACATTTGCAGGTGCTTGAGGGCGGCTCCGAGACTGAGAAACGCGATGAGCTGCTCGTCGCAGTTGAGCTTTCCGGCGTCGAAGGCCGCGATGCCCACCAGTTCGTTTCCCGCCATCACGCCTCCCACGGTATAGGCGCTTGACGGATGGTGCGACGGGACAAGTCGCCCGAGCAGCTCTTGCAGGGCCACGGGCTGGTTCGTGCGAGGCAAAACGATCTGTCCGTCTTGCAGGCTCCCTATGGGCATGAGGCTGTCGGAGAGCGCAAACGTTCTCGAGCCGATGAACACCACGGGATTTGGCAACAAGTACAGGTCTGCCTTCAGTATGCCGAGATTGAGGAAGTCCTGCAATATGAGCTTGTGGGCACCTACCGGGTCCATCGACTCGCGCAAGACGTCGTCCACGATGTGGAGGGATGTCCACTCGCGCCTTCTCATGGCGAGCTGCTCTTCTTGGGAGGCGTTGTCTACCACGCGTGCGATGCCTAGATGCAGGTTTGCGATCTGCTCGATGACCCAGGAGGTGTCGCTGAGGGAGGACACCTCGGTAAGCGCCTGAAGAAGGGCAAGCATTGTCGTGCGGAAGCCCTCTACGGATATGGCCTCCCGATAGTCTCGATGAAAGAGCAGCCCGATGTCTTGCGAGGAGAAGAGCGGCTCTTTCGAGTCTTCTTGAATCGTGTGGTTCCAATACGTGTCGCAAGCCTTGCGCACAAACCTCTCCATGGCGCCTTCGAAGTCCTTGCTTATGCGCCTTCCCGCCATGGGAAGCGTATAGCTCACCAGCTCCCGTACGATCCTCTTCATGGGAAACGGACTCTGCCGCAAGAGCTGCACGAAGAGGTCCTTCGTGTCGTGTGTCTTCTCCCCACATGATCTGCGCGCCACGAACGTGCTGGAAAGCATTCGCTCCTCCTGCGGCTTGCCTTCGCAGAGCCGGATGGCCTCGCGCGCCGCCATGCAGCCCAGGTCGTATCCCGTCATGTGGACGGTGGAGAGGGGAGGGTTGAGGTATGCCGAATGCTCCTGGTCGTCGAAGCCGGTCACTGCGATGTCGCTTCCCACCAGAAGCCCCTTCTGGCGCATGACGCGATACGTTGTATACGCGGTGAGGTCGCAGCAGCAGGCGATGGCCTCGAGGCCGGGGTTGGAGTCGATGATGCGCTCTATCACGTCCTCGCATTCGCCAGAGAAGTCGCCATGGGCAAACATGCTGGCGGGTACGTCGAGTCCGTGCGCGGCCATCTCTGCTCTGTAGACGCTCTCCCGCTCCTGGGACCCCTTGCTTTGCTCGGGACCGGCGATGAACGCGATCTTCTTGAATCCGCAGCGTTCGATGAGATGGTGCATGCATTCGCGCATGCCGGATACGTTGTCTTTGCCCACGCAGCGATATCCGGCGATCTCGCGCTCGATGACGAGCGTCTTGCGTTGATTCAGAATGCCCAAAAGACTGTCAAGGGATTCTTGGTTGTTTTGCAGGTATCCCGAGATGATGCCGGCTGGGACGACGATGGCGTCCAGATCGAGTCGCGCGGCCACTTCGAAGGCGACGCGGAAGTACGAGGCGGCGTTCTCGCGCGTGTG
>CACXZL010000136.1 GCA_902772085.1 uncultured Coriobacteriaceae bacterium
AGAAACGTCACTGCATACCAGAATACAGCGGCGACTCCGCTGACCATGCCCAACACAAACGTCAAGCCAAACTCACGCAAGTAGGGCTGAGGCATAAACAAGAAGACGAGCGAAGCGACAGTGGCCACCCCGCAAGGACCAAGCATGGGACGCAAAGCATTAGACGGAACGGAAGTCGTCGCACCGCGAACGCTTTTTCCCTCGGCAACACGATTCTTGAATCCGTCGCAGATGAACCACAGTGATACCAAGGTAGCCGCCGCAGCGCAGACAACACCTATGACACCTGGAATCGTGAGAACAAACATATGCACACGGGAAGCCAGTGCCATCATACCAAGTATAAATATCGCATAGACAGCCATGCCACCCGCAACCAGAAGCCCAAGCTTGTGGTAACGCTTAAACGCAACCGCAGAGACGACGACAAACGCCGCGACGGCAACGCCCACCATTACCCACAATGTGGTTTTTCCTACCAAGGCTTCCACTTCTTTGACTTCACCCACCGAAAGCTTGAGAGCCATGGGTGAGCCACTCAGCACGATGGCCAGAGCATTTGCTTCATCGGCTGAGTAATCACCGGATATGTATACCTCTCCACCGGAGATTTCTTGCGATACCGAAGGGGCGGATGCCACATGTCCGTCTATCACGATGGCGATGCGGCCCGTCTCCTCAGCGAGCTCCTTGGTGACTTCGGCAAACTTTTGCTTGCCATCCTCGGTGAACTTGATGCTCACGGCATAGCTACCGGCTCCGGGATTGATGGACTTCGCTGATTCTACGGAGGAATTGTCCATGAACTCCTTATAGGTGCCATCGGCCATGAGTACGTTCTTTGTACCGGCGTTTATCTTCTGCAGAGCGTCTGCGTCACCAATCTCATCGGCACGCACAAACTGGATAACACCTGCCCCGCCGACGATCTCGGCGATCTCTTTTGCGCTGGACTCGTTTGTAAGGTCAATTGCCAGCGTCGTATCTGAGGTCCTATGGACCGAGTATTCGGAGATGCCAGACTTCCCGAGACGCGCGTTTATCGTAGCCACAGCAGCGTCTACGTCTTGCGCGGTCGCTTCTGAACCATCTTCCTTGGCAACCTGTATCGTCACCTCAGTGCCGTCTTTCAGCCAGAGTCCTCTGGTGATCTGCTCGTTCGCAGGCCAAAGACAAACCACCCACGCTATACAGGCAAGCAAGAGTACGACAAGAAAGCCTATACGCCTACGACGGTCAGCACCTGCGTGATTTCGACGCTCGCCAGAAGACTCCGCAACGGACGTCTTTCCCATGCTCTCATTCCACGCTGCAACCCCTGTCTTTTTTTCGGCTGCCTCTTTTTTTCGCGACATACAAAAACTCTCTCTCAGTAGTTAGTTTCACAAATGCTCAATTCGGTGCATTTTACCACAAACGGTGAAGTGCAATGCTACACGTCTCTCGCATCCACGTCAATTAAAACGGTGGATGTTACTCGTTCAGGCCCCCTGCCCGTATAAAAGCTCCTGACCTCAAAAATCGTTTACCGCATCGCTGGCTTCCCAATCCGCCACGAAGCTTTCGTACGTCCCATCGATGATTGCCTGGCGCGCCCTACGCATGAGGTCAAGCAAATAATATATGTTGTGGAGCGAGAGCAGGATCGCGCCGGTCATCTCATGCTGGCGTACGAGGTGATGGAGGTAGTCCCGCGTGAAACCTCCTGCGCATGCGGGGCATCCACATCCTTCCACGAGCGTTCTTCTGTCGGAGCGGAATCGAGCGTTCTTGAGGTTGAGCCTTCCCTCGTTTGAGAACGCCGTTCCCATGCGAGCCGTTCTCGTCGGCAGCACGCAGTCAAACATGTCGATGCCACACGCCACACCGCGCACGAGCGTCGTGGGATTGCCCACACCCATCAGGTAGCGCGGCTTGCTTCTCGGCATGTACTCGGACGCAAGAGGGGCAAGCGTCTTAAACATCGTGGCATGATCCTCCCCCACCGAGTAGCCGCCAATGCCATATCCTGGGAAGTCTCCGCATTCTTCGAGATGACGCAGCGAACGAAGGCGCAGGTCCAAATGCATGCCACCTTGGACGATACCAAAGAGTGCCTGATCCTTTCTCGTGTGTGACGCCCAGCAGCGGTCTGCCCACTTGCTGGAGAGCTCCACCGCGCGCTCCACAAAGGCGCGCTCCGCAGGATAGCCCGGACACTGATCGAGTTGCATCACGATATCTGCCCCCAGGAGTTGAGCAATGCGCATGTTTTCCTCTGGGGTCCATTCCACGATTTCGCCGCCGTAGTCTACCGCATGGAAGCGCACGCCGTCGTCCGAGAGTTTGAAATGCTCGCTCAGGCTAAAGACCTGAAATCCACCCGAATCCGTGAGAATCGGCCCATCCCAGCGCATGAACTCATGCAATCCACCCATTTCCGCAATGTGCTCAGCGCCCGGTCTCATAGAGCAGTGATAGGTGTTTGCAAGAAGGATCTTTGTACCGAGGTCGCGCAGAGAGGAGGGCAGCAGTCCTTTCACGGTCGCCTTGGTACCCACCGGCATGAAGATGGGGGTTGGCACATCCCCGTGAGGGGTATGCAGCACCCCTGCGCGTGCGTGTGTCTTTGGGTCCACGGCAATGATGTCGTACTCAAACATAGGAAGCTCTTTCTGGTGGCGTTACGCTTTCATCACGCCACTATATCACGAAGGTCTAAGCCTTCAAAAGATGCTGCTCAATCCACACTGCCACGCCGTCTTCGTCCACAGGTGGGCAAACGTCATCCGCCGCGGCCTTCACCTCGTCGTCGGCATTGCCCATCGCCACAAAGCACCCCACCGCCGAAGCCAAGGGCAAGTCGTTGCCCCCGTCTCCAAACGCCGTGGCATCCTGCGGCTCCATACCAAGCGCCTCAATCAGCCGCTCTGCGCCAGTACCTTTGGTAACGCCTCGTCGTGTAATCTCGAGCTCGGTAGCACCCATAGATACCACCTCGAAGCGACCGTCTTCCTCAAGCATTTGTTTTGCAAGCGCGCAGTGGTCCGCGTTCATGATGGTGCAACCCATTTTGTCCACGCCCTGCACAGCCTTCCTTATATGTGGAAGGATGGAGAGCACCTGGCGATGATTCCTGTCGAACGTCATCCTGCCGACGAATCGTGCGCCTCTCCAAGCGATTTTCACGAGCTGTTTTGCAGAGCCCTTCTGCACCTTTGCGTAACGTTGGACACGAGCAGCTGCACCCGTCCTGCCCACGAGCATATACGATGCGCCTTTCCACTCAAAGTACGCATGCTCTCCGTAGAAGGCGTTCCAGGCGGGCTTGAAGGGCGCAAGCATCTTGTGACATGCCAGCGCATCATCACGAGGCATCGGCCTGTGAGAGATCACCGCACCATCCGTGAGGCGCGTCACGGTAGCGCCGTTTGCACAGACCGCATATGCCATGGCGCCAGTGCTGAGTACTTGTTTGTTTACTATAGGTAAGGGACGACCTGATGCCAGAGAGAGCACGTATCCTGATTCGCGTGCCTTCTTCAAGGTGGAGAGGACGCGTTTCGATACATGCGATCCGCCCTGCACGATGGTGTCGTCAAGGTCAAACAAGAGAAGCCCGGCACAGTGGGCGCGCCGGACTTCAATCTTGTTTCCTATGACGTATGTCTGGGAAGGTTTACTCACCAAAGCCGCTGTCTACGAGGGCAATCAGGGCGTCGAGGGCAGCCTGCTCGTCAGCGCCGTCGCAAGCGATCTCTACCGTGGTGCCAGAGCCCATGCCAGCGGCAAGAATCATCATGATGGACTTAGCGTTGACAGGAGCGGAACCCTTGTCTACGTCCTTGATGGTGACGGTGCTCTCATACTTCTTGGCCTCGGTAACGAAGACGGAAGCGGGGCGAGCGTGCAGGCCAGTGGCGTTGATGATTTTCGTCTGCTTAGAAACCATAATGAAGCTCCTTCAACTCTCTTGTCCGGACGACGTGGGGATGGTCCTTTTCCCATCTCTCACACTTAGAGAACCGTAACACAGTCTCGCTGTTTTGTGCTCGTTTTCTCGCCAAGTTGCGAATCTTCTTCGTTGAACGCATGATTTTGCGCCGTTTGCGGTAAAAGCCCCATTGAGCATGTTACAAAATAGCGGTATGGTATGACGCCTTTGGCAGACGACGCTCACGCTTCTGCGTGCGACGTGTCGTAGGCCAAAGGGTATACAATGGAGAAGGAAACGAGCACGCATTTGAGCGGCATGTAGAGAGACACAGAGATGGACGCACATATGGACAAGCAAATCAAAGCGCCCGCGCAGAAGGGATCGTCAAAGGATGCGACGTCTGGTGACGCCGCAGTCGGCGCAGCCATCACCAAAGCCGGCACATCGGCAGCACACGCCGCGGCCGGAGCAAGTCGCTCGCTCGTGGGAGGCCTCAGCGCGATACGTGACGTGCGCCATGCAAAGAAGCAGCGAGCGGACGCGCAGGCAGATTTGCGCGACATCGAGCGACTCCTCGAGGCGGATCGCAGCGACCTCGCGCATCGCCGAGAGATAGAGCGCAACTATCCGCAAATCGTCTCCGCACAAAAGAAGGAGATCGCGAAGGCCAAGGCAGAGGCAAGCGAAGCCGACGCCCACATCAAGGAATGCGAGAAGCAGATTCGTACCCTCAAAGAAGAGCTCGGCGAAATGAAAGAGCGGCACGAACAAGAGCTTAGGCCCTATCGCAATCTCATGGAAGGCTCGCGTGGACGCTCCGACGACGCCGCAAAGGCTCTCGCCACCATACGACGATCCGTCCGAAACGCCGAAGGTGCTCTCAACGATGCGACCAAGCAACGGGAGCAGCGCATAGCCGCCGCAAATCGCACGGTCGACAATGCCCGCGAGCGCCTCACCGTAGTACAAAACGAGCAGAGCGTCCTACAGGAAGAGGACGCCCAGTCCTCATCAGCAGCCCTTGCAAAGGTACAGAGCGAGATCGCCACGGAAGAAATGCATCTGCAGGCCGCTCGCGAGGAGGTCGTGCAGGTCACAAGGGAGTCGCAAGGTGCCGTTGACCAGGCGCAGCAGACCCTTTGGGGACTCAAGCGCGAGCTCGCCGCCGCAGAAAAGACCGCTGCCGACGCGAAGCAGGAGGCGACCGCCCGCAAAGAGGAGTACGACAGCCTCTATAAGCAAGCACAAGCTGAAGAAAAGGCTCATGAAGAGTCCATTAAGTCCTGCGAATCACGCATACGCGATTACAAGAAGACGCGTGATGCGGCCCGCAAGCGCATGGAGGACGCCCATAAGATTCTCCATGAGGCAAATGAAATCCATGCTCACCCCGAGACCACCGAAGGGCTCCGCCAAAGAATCGCCGACGAGGAGGAAGACCTCGCCACCGCCCAAGAAGAGCTCGCCGACCTTACGGAGAGCGAGCGCGAGCTGAGACGCTCCACGCGCGGATTGCGCGCCGCCGTCGTCGCCATAATCATCGCGGTGATCGTCATCATCATCCTCATCGCGTGGACTCTCGTGCCAAAAGGCTAGAGGCCCCGCGCCGCAAGAGGAGTCGAACCGGCTCAGGAGGGCACGCATAAGGAACTGGCAGGACTGACCAGCGACAAACAAGCACTTATACGATCAGCATCGCATCGCCGAACGAAAGCATGCGATAATGTTGCTGGATGGCTTCCTCGTAGGCCACCATTATCTGCTCTCTCGTCGCAAAGGCGGACACGAGCATCATCAAGGTGGAGCGCGGCACGTGGAAGTTTGTGATCATGGCGTCTACCACGTGAAACTCAGACCCCGGCATAAGGTCCCTCACGGCATCCACCACGTCCTGGCCCACGTGATAGCGCTCGGTGTGAATCACATGCTTGGTGGGGTCATCCTCCTCCACCAGACGGAACGTGTCTATGCCCACCTCAAGCTCCACCTCCGCCCAGCGCACGCCCTGGGCTCGGAGCCGCTCGAGCAGCTCCGGAGTGAAATGTAGTCCTGCGGTAGGCGCCGCCGCAGAGTGCTCCTCTTGCATGGCATACACCGTTTGGTACTTCTCCGGGTCACCTTTGTACGAAGTGATATAAGGCGGCAGAGGTACGTTGCCCACGGCATGTATGGCCTCGTCAAGCGTGCGACCTCCTTGCGGGGTGAATCTCACTAGACGCCCTCCCCTGCTGCCTTCCACGAAGTCGATCACCTCGCCTTCGAGCACCACCGGCGCAGCGTCTGGAGCATGCAGACCACCGGCGCGGTACTGAACCACGGCACCATGACGCAGACGCTTGCCCGGATGCACAAGGCACTCCCACGTAGAGCCAAGCGGGTCGAGGTCCTCTCGTCTGCGCAGCAGCAACGTCTCGGCAACGCCACCTGTGGGCTTGCGACCTACGAGACGCGCGGGGAGCACGCGCGTGTGATTTGCCACGAGCAGATCGCCCGGATTCAGGTACTCCCCCACATCCGTGAACCTTCGGTGCTCCAGCGAACCGTCCTCGCGATGAAGCACAAGCAACCGACAGCTGTCGCGAGGCTCAGCAGGTGTCTGGGCTATGAGTTCTTCTGGAAGCTGGTAGTCAAAGTCATCGGTACGCATGTCTTTCTCCTTCTCCGCAAAACCCTAGTATAGCCAGTTTCGAGCGGGACGTCTTTCCCGAGTGGAACGGGGGTTTTCGTTCCAAAGAATTTGGAACGAAAACCCCCGTTCCATCTACTTCGCACGGAAGGCGTAGGTCTCCAAGCCGGGGACGTCTTCGTGCACATCTTGCACAGTCGCCTCTAGGAGCGACTTCGTGATGTCGTCCGCAAGCTCGTCAATGGAACCTGCAACGGAATACAGACGCCGATAGTCGATCTGCAGTTTTGCTCCAATGCCACCTTCGCCGCCCGAGATCACGATGCTTATATTGGGATCGTCTATGCCGTGCAAACGCGCCGCCCCCACCAAGCGGTCGCACACCAGGTCCTCCAAAAGCACTATGCACGCGTTTGTCTGCTTTCTGCCAAAGAACTGCCGCGCGCAGTATTCCTCGAGTTCGGAAAGCATGCGAGGGAAGTCGTAATCGAGTGCGTCAATCTTTGCTTCCCAACTTCTCACGCGGAAGATGAAGTCGTGCGTCTCCTTTCGCCTGGGATGCTCGAATATCTGCTCGGGCGTACCGGACTCCCACACTTCGCCATTGTCCATGAAGAACACGCGATTCGAGACATGTCTTGCAAACGTCAGCTCGTGCGTAACTATGAGCATCGTGAGGCCCTGCTTGGCGAGCCTAGAGATAACGTTGAGAACCTCTGAGATCATGGGCGGATCGAGCGCGGAGGTCGGCTCGTCAAAAAGGAGCACCTGCGGATGCATGGCGAGTGCGCGGGCTATAGCCACGCGCTGGCGCTGACCGCCCGAGAGCTCAAACGGCCATGCGAGCGCCTTCTGCGCCAAGCCAACTACTTCTAGCAGCTCAATCGCCTGGTCATACGCCTCCTGCGGAGAGAGACCGAGGTGGTCCATGGGTGCCATCATGATGTTTTCCGCCACCAGCTTGTGTTCAAAGAGAGCGTAGTTCTGGAATACCATCCCCATCCTTCGGCGCAGGGAGGCAAGATCGGACTCGGGGTCACATATATCCACGCCGTCCACAACGACCTGGCCCGATGTAGGTTTTTCCAAGCCGCTTAGACACCGAAGAAGGGTGGTCTTGCCCGTACCGGACGGCCCAATGAGCGAAACGACCTCGCCCTTCTCTATGGTGGCATTCACGTCTCGAAGAGGCGTGACGCCTTGGTACTCCTTGCGTAGGTGTTTGATCTGGATGAGACTCACAGTTTGACCCCCTTTATGACGCGCGGACGGTTCTGCACCATGTAGCGATTCACGAACTTGCCCAAACCCCAAGCCAGGAGACGACACAACGCAAAATAGATGAGAGCGATCGCCACCAAGGGAAAGAACGCCTCCATGGTTCGACTCCTTATAAGGTCTCCTGCACGCGTAAGGTCCTGCACGGCAATGAAACCAACCACGGAAGTCTCCTTTACAAGGCTAACGAGCTGCGATGAAAGCTGGGGCAAGAAGCGAAGCGCCGCCTGTGGAAAGACGATCTTGCGAAACACTTCGGGGCGGGTGTATCCCAAGATGAGGCCGCTCTCCGTTTGGACCGCGTCGATGCTCTGGACGCCTGTCCACATGGTAGCGCCTGCCGTCGCGCCAAACGAGAGCGTGAACGCAATGATCGAGACCACCTCTCCGCCCACGTCTATGGCGCCAAACACCACGTAGTACAGAAGCATGAGCACCACAGCGATGGGCATACCGCCCAAGATTGCATGGTAGCCATTTACGAACGTGCCGGCCCACGATTTACCTGAGTTCCTTACAACCACCGTGAGGAACGCGAGAAGGACACCGAGCACGCCAGAGCAAACGCTTATGAGTATGGTGACACCCAACCCGCTTAGAATGAGCTGCCAGCGATTCTCCGTAATAAATGTTTTGTTGAAGCTCTCGAACATACCAGAGAGCAACCCGCCGTCCGTTCCGTCTCCCGCGCTCGTTGCCGCAGTGTCACCTTCAGTAGGTTTCGCCTTGACGATGATGGAAACGTACACAGGCATGACCGACTCAGAGAAGTCCACGGCCTTGGCGCGCTCGTCTGTGTAGGTAAGCGTACCGCCAAAGTCGGCCTTGCCCGACTGGACTCCTGCCACGATACCATCCATGCCAATCATCTGGATATCCAGCTTGTATCCCAGTTCCTTGCAGATGAGCAGCGCAAGGTCCACGTCGTAGCCTGTGGCGCTGTCGCCAATCCCCAAGTATGAGAATGGCTCCAGCTGGCCCGTGGTCACAAACCTGAGCGTGCCGTTGGGAGCATCCCAGTCCTGCTCGGGAAGCGTCTTTATGGAATCGTCGGCACTCGCCCACTTCTTCGTGAGCTCGTCTATCGTGCCGTCTTCCCAGAATCGCTTGACTTGCTCGTCGAAGGATTGCCTGAGCTCGGAACCCTTGGGGAAGAAGTAGCACTCCTGCATGTCCTTTACCGTCTGGGGCAGAAGCGCTACGGTGCCGTTACGCCGATTCACCGCCAGCTGGCAGGCGTAGGAGCGCTGTACAGCCGCATCCACCTTGCCCGACTCGACGGCCGTCACGGCATCGGTGAGCGTGGGAAAGAAACTCTCGCTTGTGTTTGGAATCTTTTCTTGGATGTACTTGTCGTACACGCTACCGTTGACGTACGCGAAGCTCTTTCCTTCTAGCTCATCAAGCGTTTGGTAGGCAGGCATTGCCTCGGCATTTGCCCATGCAACCCGCATGACCCATATGCACGCGCACAGAGCGATGGCTAGTACCAACAATGCGCTCGTCACAAGGCGTTTTCTCATACGTTCCCTCCTCGTCACTCATGTCGATGGCAGAGCCTTCGACTTCCTTCGGATTCCGCCTAGCGTCGGACACCCTTGCCATCGGCTGCGCACTTCACGCAGCCAGGTGCGCCCGGGATTTCGCCGTTAGATGTGTGCCCATGCCCGTCCCTGAGACACCCGTGTGCGCTCCCACCTAATGACATGCTCATGCTCATTTGTCCCTTTCGGAGGTCACGGGATCATTGGTCTTATCGCGACTCTCTGTGATCACGTCCTCGCCCTCAAAGGCGATGACTTCCATTTCGAGGCTCTCATATTATTCCATAGTTCTTTCCTCGCGGATTGGCTTTCTTGTAGGAGTCCGCCGCCGCGTAGTAGCTGTAGAGCGTGGCGACCGCATTGGTTTCTTCCTGCGACGACGGCTGGTCCAGGCACGCATACACGAAGGACACCGCCAAGACCCTCATGGTCGAGGTGCCATGGTCCGTCGTGACCGCCACCTCGTAGGTGTCCCCCAGCCTGTGTGCCGAGATGCCGGGGATCGTGACGCGGTACCGTCCGGATGGTGACGCTGACGCGGCAGTTCTTGAATATCACTTTTCCGTACTGCTGGGCGACGAGCCCGGTGGCGCATTGATACGTCGTGTTGATGGTACCGTCGACGCACAAGTTCTGGATGACGCAGCCCGACTCCACGTTGCGGAAAAGCCCGCGCCGGCGCTGGTAGCGAGCGAGCGTATGCTGGGGCTATTGTTGCTTTCATGCGAACCAGACAAGTGACCTGTCCCCTTGTCTGCGGCAAGCGGGATGCAGATTGTCGTTCAACTTTTATGCGACAGCGCAAAAAGTGGTAACGATTCATTAGCTCGCAGCTAAATGCCCACTTAGTATGCTTTCAGGAACGGAATCGTTACCACTTTGTATTTTATAAAGTGGTAACGATTCCACGTCTTTAATCATGCTAAGTGGGCATTTAGCTGCGAGCACACAACTTGTTACCACATTACTATAATCTTTTGCGAATAATCGGGCGGGGCGTCTTTCCGTGGAGCAAGCGTGGAGCAGGGCACGGGCTTTCCTTCCATTCTTTGGAACGAAAACCCGTGCCCTGCTCCACACCCCGCTCCAATCGCTAGCGGTTTTCCCGCGCGCGCTTTGCGGCCTTTGCGGCCTTGCGAGCATCACGGGCCTCGTGCCTCTCAATCGTGGCCTCCGCCGCCGAAAACCGACAGCCACAGTAGTTCTGCCTATACATGCCCAGTGCCCGCGCCTCTCTCGTAGCATCGGGGTAATGGGGCCTGAAGTCACGCACCACCGGCACGAGCCCGCTCTGGCATGCCAAGGCAACCAAAAGCTCACAGCACGCATCGAAGAGCTGATACGGCGAGACGGCCAACGTGGTAGACACATGCGTGAATCCTCGCTCGCGCGCCACGCGGCAGCTTTCAGACAAGCGCAGGGCGTAGCACGCACGGCACCTTCGCTCGCGGTCGAAGCCCGCAGGCGCGACCCCACGCTCCCAAGCCTCGCGGTCGTCGCCCGCAACGATGACTGGCACATGCGCAACCTCGTTTGCCCACTTCAGAAGGGTGCACAGGCGCTGGTCATGCTCCGCGACCGGCTGGATGTTTGGGTTTGTCCAGCAAATCGTCGGCTCGAAGCCCTCCTCTCGGAGCAGCCTCAGCGGTTCCAGCGAGCACGGCCCGCAGCAAGCGTGTAGCAGAAGTGGTGTTGTCATATGTGTACAAAGCCTCGCATGGGTCGCCTACAACGCCGCTTTGAAAGCGTCAAGCAATTCGGAGAACTCCTCATACGCTGGCAGATCGGGATTGTCCGCCTTGATGGCGTCCGTGCTGCGGAAGAGGAAGCCGGCCTTGCTGGCTCGTATCATGGCAAGGTCGTTGAACGAATCGCCCGTGGCAATGGTCTCGAATCCCATGGACTGCAACGCGCGAACGGTGGTGAGCTTCGACTCGGGGCAACGCATGTGCACGCC
>CACXZL010000137.1 GCA_902772085.1 uncultured Coriobacteriaceae bacterium
CTTCTTTGGGGAGCAGCGCCTGCTCGATGCGCTGCGTGATGTCCACAGTGCGGAAGACGCCATCGCTCGCGTGCGTCATGCCGTGGGCAGCTTTGTGGGAGAGGGCGAGCAGTTCGACGACCTCACCATGCTCGCGCTCGTGCGCACCTCGGAGAGCGGGCTCGTGCTGGAGGCGACACAGGCGTCGTTTGGGACCATCCGCGACCGACTGCGCGACGAGCTGGGCGGCGGACAGGAGTTCAAGCGGGTACTGCTCTCGGTGGACGAGGCGTTTGCCAACGTCATACGCTATGCTCAGGCCACGCAGGTGACCTTCGAGTGCGGCTGGCATGACGATACGTTTGAGCTGACGCTCGGAGACAACGGCATTCCATTCAACCCCTTGGACACCCCACGTGAGGAAAAGGAGTTCGAGGACCTCGAGTTCGGTGGGATGGGCATCGGCCTCATCCTGTCCGTCGTTGACGATGCGGTCTACGTGCGAAAGGATGGCCACAACCTGCTCACTCTCCGCTTCGACCATGTAAAAAAGAGCTAGGCGGGCGTATGGAAACCAAAAGCAGGATCCGCGACTGGAAAGGGCTTCTCCAAGAGGAGCCGCGACGCGTGAAGATTCAAGTGTTCATGGCACTGCTTATAGTTTCCGTTTCCATGACCTTCACGCAGCTTGGCTTCATAGGCATCGGCGCAAACGGCCAGGTTCTTTGCTACGTGCTTGGCCTGCTTGCCCCCGTTGCGGCAACGTCACTGCTTCTCGGCAAAGGGCTTGGCGCCCTGCACGGACTGCTCTCGGGAACCGTGCTCTACATTCACGCGCTCTGGCAACCGCTGGACTTGTTTGAGCGCTACTTCGTTTCTGTCCTCAACTCCATCGTACTCTATGCTCTTGTCGGATTCTTGTTGGGGCTCTTCTTTGCAATCGCCCTGCGAAACGGTCCCTCCGGCAAGCAGAAAACCGTACGTCTTGCGATCATCTCCTTCTTTGTGTCCATAATCACGAGCATTCTGTTTTTGGTGAACGGCATCATTCATATCGTTGCCCTTATGCTGCCCACCGTAAGTGACGGACAGCATGCTTACTCCTCGCGCTGGATCAGCGTCGTAAGCACTACAAACGGCACGTTGGAGCAGGTGCTCTTCGACATCCTGCTCTTGTTTGCCGTATGCATGCTTACAAACCACATCGTGCAAAAGCGCAAGGAAGGGGCTGACCACCTCAGCGTGCGCTCTTCCTTTAGGACCCGTCTCTTCGTGTCCATGGCCCTGATTTTTTGCATGGCGCAAGCCCTCTGCTTCGCCGCCATCACCCAGCGATCCGTACACGCCACCTTCACTTCCATGGGAAACGAGCTGGACTACCTTACCGATCAGCTCAATACCAAGCTTCGGCACAACGAGGACCTTCAGCGCGTCATGGAGACGTATAACCTTCCCCAAGAGTCTCGCGCCACCCTGCTGGAAACCTCCCAAGTGGAAAACGTCCTCGACGGATATGACTTCACCGACGGCACGATTCTCATCATCAAAGGCGACGAGGTTGTAGCCAGCTACAACCCCGCATACCCCGTAGGCATGACCCTGCGGGATATCTTTGTGACCTCGGATCACAACTCGCCTGACGAGCTGTCCCAACGCACGACCCTGCGACTCATGGTGTACGACACGCGTCAGACAGAGATTTTTGGCGACGACTCCTTCAGCACCGCGCAGCTTGGCTACATGCGTGCCAGAAACGTAGACAACACCTACTACATCATGAAAATCGACCCTGCCTCCATGGTATTTGCAAACCGCAAGTCCACCATGATCTGGGCAACAGTGCTTGCGTTGGTCCTGCTCGCAACGGCGTATGTGCTTGCGACACGCTTCATGGGCGGAGAGGTGGTGGCTCCGATCGACCGCACAAATGCCTCGCTTTTCAAGATTACCTCAGGTGACCTCGACGAGATCGTACGCGAGGTAGACACGGTAGAGTTCACGTCCCTCTCGGCCGGCATAAACACCACCGTCGGCACGCTCAAGCACTGGATCGCCGAAGCCGAGAGGCGCAACGAGCGCGAGCTTGCCACGGCGAAGGCCATCCAAGAGTCGGCCCTGCCGCGCGTCTTTCCGCCATTTCCTGAGGTCAGCGCCTTCGACATCTTCGCAGCCATGGACGCGGCCAAGGAAGTGGGTGGCGACTTCTACGACTTCTTCCTCATAGACGACCACACGCTGGGCTTCCTCATCGCCGACGTGAGCGGCAAGGGCATCCCAGGCGCACTTTTCATGATGGCAGCCAAAACCGAGATAGAGAACTACCTCTCCACGGGCATGGAACCTGCGCAGGCCATCACAAGCGCAAACAAGCGCCTCTGTGCAAACAACGACGCGGGTATGTTTGTGACCGTATGGGCTGCAACGCTCGACTGGGAGACGGGGCTGCTCACGTACGTGAACGCGGGGCACAACTTCCCACTGCTTCGCCATGGTTACAACGGCTCCTGGGAGTGGATCAAGAAGCGATGCGGGCTGTTTCTGGGCACGTTCGAGATGGCGAAGTATCGCCAAGAAACGCTCACGCTGAAGGCGGGCGACGAGCTCTTGCTCTATACGGACGGCGTGAACGAGGCATTCAATGTTGCTGAACAAGAATATGGCAACGATCGGCTCGAGGCATTTGTGAACTCGCACGCACACATGCACCCACGCGAGCTCGTACGAACCTTGCGCGCGGATGTGGCGCAATGGGCCAGCGGCGCGGAGCAGTCCGACGACGTGACGATGCTGGCGCTCGAGTTCGGAGTGGCACCTGAGGTCACTGGCAGTATCACGGTACCGGCAACGCTCGACCATCTTCCCAAGGTGAAGGCACTCGTCAACGACGAGCTTACAAAGCGCCTTTGCCCTGTGGACGTGCAGCATCAGGTTCTGATTGCGCTGGAAGAGCTCTATACCAACGTGTGCCGTTATGCCTACGCCCAGCAGCATCAGCCTGGCACTGCACAGGTAAGCTACGCCTACGGCACAGACCCCTCATCCATCACGGTGGAGCTGCGCGATACGGGCGTGCCTTTCAATCCGATAGGCGTCGCAGAGCCCAAGGAGCCCGAGTCCATCTCTGGGGCAAAGAATGGCGGGCTCGGCATTTGGCTGGTGAAGCAGACCATGGACGACTTCGTCTACATCCGTGACGACGACACGAACGTGGTTGTCTTCAAGAAGGGCTGGTAGCGGTACGAAGCCGGCAAGCAGAACGCCCCTCCGATGAACCTTGCGTCGGAGGGGCGTTCTTCAACGATCGATGTCGCTTGCTAGGCAGCTTTGCGCTTAGAGCACACGAGGAAGACCGTGCCGGAAAGAGCCATCACTACGGCACCGACCACAGAGGTCGGGTCGGCAGTCTTTGCAAGAGTGCTAGTGCTGGCGTTGGTGCTAGTTCTGCTGGAGCCGCCGCTCGATGTGGAGCCTGAGCTGCTGCCGGAACCAACGCTAAACTTTACAACCTCACGAGTCGAGGTAAGCACATTGTTCTCGTCGTTGTCGAAAACAGTATGCGCTTGATAGGGCACAGACGCAATGCCTGAACTCGTATATGAGCTAAGGTCGGCACCGGAACGCACCTTTGCCGAATAGACAATCCTAATCGTTTTGTTTTGCAGCGAAGTCACATCATCGATCGCAACGATAAGCCTTTGACCGTCTATTGCCACGCTCGCATTTATTGGATCTCCGTTTTCAACCTGCACCGTAACGCCAGAAGCATCCGTCGTGTATTGAAGCACTCCCTCTAAGTCAACCCAAGTCCGCATTGACTTCACGCCACTGGGCACTTTTTGCAAAATGGTATAAGTAATTGCATTACCTGTTGATGCAAAATACCCGTTTGTACTATTACTCATTTCAGGTATCGAATATTTATTGTTTGCATTCGAGCTTGTTTGACTCTCGCGCTCCGTCGTCCACTGGGCGTAGAGCGTTACGTCAGAATTCAGTAACACCTTCCCACCATCGGAAATTCGGGTCTCAGTCCCATTCTTCCGCGTATTCCACCCGGTGAATACGTAACCCTTGCGGTCGAACTCGTTGGCTGGCAAGGTTGCGGCCTCGCCCTTGCGCAGTGTCATCGAATCCATGGTGCCCGTGCCGCCATTGGCATCAAAGGTTAGGGTGTACATATCGGTCGTGGGGGTAGGCGTGGGAGTGGGGGTCGGATCCACAACGTCTTTGTCCGCATACGCAATCAGGAACGTCGAGAACTTGTTTATCTCGCCCTTGAGCTCGGTATCGGTAGACTGAGCCATGAGCGCAGCTTTCCCGTCATGGCACTCAATGAGGTAGAAAGTCCTTGCTTTGCTCTTGTTGGTGTTTTTGAGAGATTCGGGGACGGTTACCGTACACTCCAGCGCCGCGCTCGTTTCCTTCACAGTCTGCCGGTCCTGATCGGTCACCTGCTTGTAGAGCGAGAGGTCCATCCACATGCCAGGGGCAGCCCCGAGTTCGGCCGCTTCCTTCTCCAGCGCTTCTTTGTCTGCTTTGGGCACGGCGGTCGCTTTGAGCGCAGACGACCGAAGCGAGACCGTGACGATTTTGTCGTTGTCTATCGCGGCGCGGTCGTCTTCGGTCAGCAATCCGTTTGCGACCTCGGTCAAGTTCGAAGCAGCAACTATCGGCGCGTCTTTGCCTACCTTCGTCTCGGTCTCCACGCCACCTTCGCCCGCCGCCTTGATCGTAATGGTTTCGCTGCCAGACACCGGCGCGTAGCCATCGGCACATACATAGTAGTAAACGGTGGTGGTGCCCACGTCGGTACGAGTTACAGGATTCTTGCTACCAACAGTCTCGTAGTTCTGGTCCGTCAACTCTTCGGCACCATACCAAAACTCGGCTTCTGCACCTTCGTTCTCAACGGTAATCGTAATCGCATGAGCCTCACCATCGTAGGTGCCCGCATAACCAAACGACGTCACCGTAAGGTCGGCAGCTTCCACCGCGTCCACCACCGAAGTGGGTGCGTCTTCTGCCTCGCTTGCAAACGCTCGCAGACTCACGCCTGGCAAAAGCCCAAATGTCAGGGCTATGCCCATTACCAGCGCAAACGTCCTATTCAGCGTGCCCTTGTGCGTCTTCTTCATTTCTCGCTCCTTCTACCGCACAGATTTGTCTTCTTGAAAATTTGTCGCTTATAGACAACTTCATAGGTTATACCACAAATCTCAAGGATTGCTGAATGTCATGTAAAAGAATCTGATGGACCAGCGCCTTCATCGTCTTGCTCAGCATGGTCGACATTTGCCGGAATCGGCCGCCGTGCAGGCGCGGTATGCCGGCTTTTGCCGCTGCGCGAATAGGTTTCTGGAAATGGACACCGTGCGGGTGGCGTTTGTTGGAATCGCACGCCGGAAACGATTTACTGAAATCGCACGCATCGTGGGCCTTTTTGAAGCACGGCGACCGATCCCGGCAAATCCATCCGGACAGTCGAAGCATGCGAGGACCGTTGTGTGATTAGAAGAGTGTACACGGTACAAGACACCCGCCACCGTGTACACATTCCGGAACGGGTGGCCCCGCACCGTGCGCACTTCCGGCCCGTTTGTGAACGCGGTAGGGACCCGTTTGGGACGAAGAGTGTACAAGGTTAGCGGTCGCCACGCCTCGAGCGTACACGGTAGGGATCCGTTTGGGACGGAAAGTGCACACGCCTCAACGGACCAGCGCCTGCGGTAGTCGTCGTGCCAGAGGGACGTGCCGTGCCCGGCCACGCGCTCGCGGTAAC
>CACXZL010000138.1 GCA_902772085.1 uncultured Coriobacteriaceae bacterium
CGGGCTCAGGTGCTTCCGCAGGTAGCTACAGCAATGGCGATGGCTACGCAGGTGTGGTGACAGCAAACAACGTGGGGCAGCCGACCGACCACGAATGGGATGACGAACGAGACAATGCCGAGGAGACGGGCTACGCCGTTCGCGAGCTCGTGAACTCAGCCGTTGGGCTCATGAACGAAGAGACGCGCGGCAACATGCCGGCTGAATTTTTGGAGGCGGTGAGGCGAATCAACGAGCCGCCTCGTTTGGTATGGAACCAAGTCCTAAAGAAGTACGTGGGAACCATAAGCGCCGGCAAGCGCAAGACGAGGTCTCGTCTCAACCGAAGGCAGCCGCTTCGCTACGACCTCTCCGGCTCCATGGATGACAAAACGCTCAAGATCGTAGTTGCCATAGACACGTCCGGATCGGTTGACGACAATCAGATCGCGCACATATTCAACGAGATGTTTGCCATCATGTCGCGGCGCAAATTCGAGATGACAGTGATTGAGTGCGACACACGAGTTCGGCGGGTGTATCGCGTGCAAAAGAGAGAAGACATCCAGCTTTCGGTGCTTGGAAGAGGCGGTACGGCGTTTTCTCCCGTGATTGAGCACCACATGCTCAATCTCATGGCACACGATGTACAGCACTTCCCTAAGGTCAAACTTGCACAGGAGCAACGGATTGGACTCGAACAACGGCGGATACTCCTCCAAGCGTATACCCGCAATGCCCTTGCTGGCGAAGTTCACCCTAAAGCGCATGCTCATGAGAAAGTAGCCATAGTACGTGTCGCGCTCGGAGATAAGATATAGCTTCGTAAGCTCAAGCAGCTGCAAGAAGTCTCGCTCTATCCAATCCAAGACCTCTTTGGACGGCCCATCCACCTCAACGTCCGCAATGCAACCCTTGATTCGAAGCAACAGCTCATGGATGTTGTTGGAAGTCACGAGCTCTCCTCAATAAGCTTGCGAGTCTGGTCGGACAGATCGAGCATGCCAATGAGGTCGCTTTCGAACACGTCAAACAGCAGCTCGATGAGGGGACTGCCGTCGTCAGTCATGGTCGCAGCGATGTTTTGGGCAAACAAGAGCTTTGTGGAGGAGTCGAAGCAACGAACCATAACGGCAAGCTGCTTCTTCATCGTCTCGAAGCCGTGCTTGTCGAGCATCATAAAGTCGATGTTCTCCTTGAGGTATGCAAGCATGAGGTCGCACGTCTGAAGCTTTTTTGCCGCAGACATTGCTTTGAGCGCATCGACATGTTTGCTCAGCTCCTCGTCGTCAGCAAGGAGCTCCTCAGGCATAAGCGCTCGTGCCTTTTCCACCCTGCTGGCGAAGAACATCGTGGCAACAGATGCTCCGAGCTTGGCGGAAACCAACGACTTCATGTCGCGCTCCACAACCTTTGGGTCGTTTTCCTTGCTGGTAAAGAACTCACGCACCTGGGGCTCACTCGACATAATGACGTCGACCATCTCCCAGCCACGCGGGGAGGGAGTTGGCTTCTCCTCGTCGTCTAGCCCCGAGTCGTCCGAGGACAGGCACTTGGGATTCTCTTTGATGAAGGCAAGCACCTCTGGCGATATACCGGCTTGCCTTCCGTATATCAGCCATTCGCGCGCGTTGCCGTCCACTTTAATCTTGATGAATCGGTCGAGCTGCGCCGGATCCATCTCGTTGGTGGCATACATGCTCGTTTGCGTGCTGGGGTTCATCGCGCCAACGAAAAACACCCACCAAGGGAACTCGTACCCGTTGACGCTGCGCGTGAGCAATATGTTCATGAGCTCCTTGTACACCGTGTTCTCGGTGCGGTTTATCTCGTCTATGAACACGATTACCGGCTTTATGCGGCCTTCGAGCAGGCTATCGATCTTTTTTGCGGGGGTAAGGTCATTCATGGCAAAGCGGTTCTCGTCGCCTGCCAAAACCGAGCTGACCTGCGGGCTCTTGCCAGCAAGTGCAAACAGGCGCTTCTCCTCCTTTTGGATGCGTTCGACTGCATAGTACGGCAAAAACCGAAAGCCAACCTCGCCATCCACATTCGTGTACTGATACGGCAATCCCGTGATCTCGCCCTCCTTGAGCGTACCACCCTCGATGGTTATGCAGAATCCCCCCAAGTCGGTGGCAATGCTCTTGATCATTTGGGACTTACCGATGCCATGCCTACCCGATACGAGCGGCGTAATGGAAAGGTTCTGCTTGCCACAAGCGACGTTTGCCAACAGAACGCGCTTTATGAGCCTCTTGGCCTCGTTAATCGTTGTCAACAGCGCACTCCCTTAAGTCGTAGAAACGTATCGAGCTTTTTTGATCTGCTGTCCTTTGCCCGCCATTTGTTCTTGCCCTTTGTTAGCACCGTTTCGGCGTCAAAGTACCAAAAGTGCCGCATAAAGAACTCCTCCGAGAACGTTTGCGTTGTGGCGACCTTATTGGCATCGAGCACCGAGAGATACTTCTCCAAAAAAGCCTCGGAAAAACTCATTCTGTCTAGGAGCACAGACGCCTCCCACTCGTTGAACAGCGAGAGATGCGCGTCGACGAACCGTTCGCCGATGAGGGGCTGGTTGCGAATGTACTCGCGAAAGAGAGTCTTGTAGCGCCCTGACCGGCGCAACACGCTCACGTCGGCCAATACGACCTCGTAAGGCGACTTGTGATCCTCCCTTGTCTCGTTGAAGGGAGACAGCTCGCTCATGGTGGAAGCCGCGCTTGGCAACACGACGCTTGGCATTATGCCCTTGTGGCTCCCTCCCTTACGGTTGCGATCGGACTCAGGTAACTGACTCGAGCTGGCCTTTTGTGCCTCTAGCAGTGCCATCTCACGAGCGTGCCGCTCGTCGTCAATGAGCCTCTTGCATTCGAGAACATATGGCCTGTCATAGTCGCCAGTAGCAAGCTCCTCCTCAAGCATTGCAATTTCGTCGTCCAACAGGTCGGCCGCTTCATCTTTTAAGATGCTTCGAACATCCATGTGCGCCCCTTACATAACGGGTCGATGCAAGCCGTTGATCAGCTGCTGAACATAGCAAATGTTTTGTTTGAAGAATCTCGCAAAATCCAGCTCCTTAAAGGGACTTGTTTTAAGCAGGTCTTGAAACGTCACGTCGCCGTTGGAGCGCGCATAGGCAATAATCTGCCTCATTATGTCTAGCTGTGCCGCACTCAGAACCTCGTGGTTGAGAAACGAACCGAACTTCGTCTGTATGGCCTCGTCGGCAATGCCGACCTGCTTACGCAGGAATGGAAGCAGCGGGGCGTTGTTTGACCATGCGGCATAGTCAGCCTTACTGCCAAGCTTTTCGTAAAACACGTGCTCCAGGTGCTTCCGTTCCGCATCCTCGAGACCGTCCAGATTGCGCAGCTTCATGAGCGCTGGGTCGCCGCTATCGTTGAGGTATTCCTGGGCCTTCTGCTGATAGGGCTTCTGGCCTCCCGCGCCTTGGTCTCCGTTGCCCTCCAGCAACTCGTCCGCAATGTCGATAACGTAGTAACGCCGGTCGTCGGGAATGTACTGCATGAGCCCACGCAGCTCTTTGCGCACGTATTCGGTACGTTCTAGTGAGAAGTCGTCCATGAGGTAGGCACCGTCGACCATCGCGGTAATGAGGTCTTTCTTCGCCATGACCTCTGGGATGGTCTTGAGCTTGAGCAGCGCCTCCATGCGCATCGTGAACATCGAAGAGGCGAGCCTAACGCCGTGGCGAATGGTCTGCGGATCCTTGCCCTCGGCCATGAACTCAATATATTTTGCCTCGACCGCATACATGAGCGAGTCAAAGCTGCGGACGCGGACCGACACCTTTTCCGCAGGAAAAAGCGGCAATATGTGCTCCACGATCTCCCGCTCGCTGTCGTCGGTGATGTTGTGCCAGCTCTCGGCAGTACGGTACTTGTTCACCAAAGCTATGTTATGCTGCACGCGCACATCGTCATTGGTGAGCAGTCGCGTCTCCGCTATGAATTCCTTCCGAAGCTTGTCGCGGTAGGCAACGTCATAATCCGAAGCCCCCGCGCCTCCGTCGAGCAATCGCAGAATCCTGAGCTTGGAGTGGTTGATCGCAACCAACTGAGAGACGCCGTTTACGCCTTTGCTTCCCTTCCCATAGTCGACCATGGACCAAGACCCCGTGGTCGAGAAGTAACGGAAGTTGTCGTAATAGTCAAAGATCAGGAAGCCCTTCTTGTCCATCCCCGGGCCAAACACATCTGGGGACAGACGTGTGCCCCTGCCCACCATCTGCATAAACTTTATCTTAGAGCGCAGCTGTTTGAAGAATACGAGATTGAGGGCATCGGGCACGTCGATACCGGTATCGAGCATATCGACGCTTACCGCAACCTGCGGCAGCTTGTCCCTATCGGCAAAGGCATCGATCAGCCGTTGACTTTCGTCCACCTTGCTGTCGATGAGCTTGCAGAAGTCGGCGCCCAAGTGTCCAAACATGGTCTGGAACCGCTCTACGATAACCTCGGCCTCTTTGTGATGGCGGGCGAAGATAAAGGTCTTGCCCAGCTTGTCGCCTGCGTCGATCTTGAGTCCATTCTCCATGAGGTCACTGATCATAACGTCAATCGTTCCCTTGTTTACAATACCCGAATTCTTAGAAACGGTATCGATCGTCGCTCCTTCAAGGTCGACATCCGTAAGGTCCTCGTCAAACGCCTCCTCGACGCTCTTCTTCTCGTCCTCCGTCAAGTCGTCGTAATGAATGCCACGCCGTATAAGCTCCGTAGTGCGGTCCAAGACCTTGAACCCAACCAGATAGCCATCATCTATGGCCTCCTCCAGCTCATACGCAAAGTCCGGCTCGCCGGCAGGCAGCTCAAACACGTCATATGTGCTCTTGTTCTCCTCCGAGCGGGGCGTAGCCGTGAGTCCCACCATCAAAGAGTCGAAGTAATAGAATATAGATCCGTACTTTTTAAAAATCGAGCGATGCGCCTCGTCAATGATAATGAGGTCAAAGCGGCCGATAGTGAACTCCCGCGAGTCATCGTTGATGAGGTTAACCATGGTTTGATACGTGGAGAATATGATGCGCGCATTTGAGTCGCGCTCCCCCTCTCCCCCAACGTAGACCGAGGTGGGAACCTCTGGAAGCAGCTTGTTGAAGCTCTTGTGCGCCTGGCGCACCAAGCTCGTGCGGTCGGCCAGGAAAAGGATGTTCTTTACCCAATTCGCCTTGAGCATTACGTCCGCGATCGATATCGACACGCGAGTCTTGCCCGTGCCCGTTGCCATGACCAAAAGGCTCCTTCGCCTTCCGTCCATAAAGGCCTGGCACACACTCTGCACGGCTTTCTTCTGGTAGTCGCGATTGGTGACTTCGTCGCGAATCCGGGGGTTGGATATGTCTTGGCGAGAGGTCGCTCGCTGCTTGAGCAGCTCCAGTTCCTCGATGGTATGGAAATCAAAAACCCTGCGTACCTTGTACCCCAGCTGATCGAGACAGAAGATGCGATACCCATTCGTGTAATAGGCAATGGGTTTGTAGCCAAGTTCAACAGACATCTTAGCAGATGCCTCTTCAACGCGCCTACGCGCGGCAATCGGGCCCTGCTTGGCCATGGTCGTGTAGTCGATGATGGCCAGCGGACGGTTATCACGACCATACAGCACGTAGTCGACCGTCTTGCCATCCGCGATCATACACTCAATGCCTGCGCTCGCAGGCATAGCTTGGTTAGGCCTGCTAACTATTGGCCAATTGGCCTCGCAAAGAGACGCGGCTATAAAGAGCTTCTTGTTCTCCTCCTC
>CACXZL010000139.1 GCA_902772085.1 uncultured Coriobacteriaceae bacterium
GCATTCTGAAAGCGTTCCAGCACAAAGGGGTCGTTGTCGCGACGCTTTTGTTTGTGGGACTCTGCGTGGGCGCGGCGTTCTACTACGGGTCGATCGCGGCTAAGTCGGATATCGACACCATAATGAACGGCGTGATGACGGCGGTTGCGGTGCTCATCGTGGTAGGGGTGGTCGTCTACTACAAGACGATCTTTAAGGAGTTTCAAGAGCATGGATACGATCCTCCGTTTGGCAAGGCTCCGTCCATGCCAGAGCATTATGAGAAGTATTACGAGGGGCGTCGGCTCAAGATGAACTCGTTTGGGGAGCTTGTGCCCGACGAAGATGGCGATCGAGCTGCGAGGCAGAAGGCAAATACTCAAGCTGGACGTAAGGTTGATGTCGCAGGGGGAAAGTCTCAAGCTGAGGTCGAAACAAAGGAAATCTCGGCTGATAAGCCCGCGGAGGGCGCACGCAAGGGCCGGCTTGACGCACAAGCAGGCTCCAAGAGCTCGAAACCGAGCGTCCGGCGCACGTCAATGGGCAGGGGACAGAAGCGGAAGGTGTTTGCGGCGCCTCGTGCCGGCAAGGCCGTGGACACTCAGGTGGAGGTGGGTCCTGCGCTGAATCGCGAGGGAGAGCTGCCCACGCCGCGCGAGCTCTATGACGCCATGGGTGCGTACGTGATCGGCCAGGAGGATGCGCGTCGCACGCTTGCCGTCGCGGTGTACAACCATTACAAGCGCACCACGCCAAACTGGAAGCCTCGGGGAAACGTGGAGATCGCCAAGTCAAACATCCTGCTTCTCGGTCCCACTGGAACGGGCAAGACCCTCATGGTGCAGACGCTTGCCCGGATTCTGGACGTTCCCCTTGCCATAGCCGATGCCACCACGCTCACCGATGCGGGCTACATCGGCGACGACGTGGAATCGATGCTTGCCCGGCTCATACAGGCTGCCGGCAGTCCCGAGGCGGCGGCCCTGGGTATCGTGTATGTGGATGAGATCGACAAGATCGCAAAGAACTCGGGCTCGTCGGCATTCTCCACGCATGGCGACCCTTCGGGCGAGGGGGTCCAACAAGCGCTCCTCAAGCTTTTGGAAGGGTCCCAGGCGCTCGTGCCGCCGCTCGGCGGGCGGACGAACCTCTTTCAGAAAAACACGCAGCTCGACACCACAAACATCCTCTTCATCTGCGGGGGAGCGTTCGTGGGGCTCGACGACATCGTCCGACGCAGGCACGAGAACCATAGCGTGGGCTTTGCGGCCACGGGATCGGCCACCGAGGGCATGAGCAGCGACGAGCTGCTGGGGCTCGTGGAGCCGCAGGACCTGTACAAGTTTGGTCTCATTCCGGAGCTCGTGGGACGCATACCCATCATTACGCGTACCAAGAAGCTCGACGTGGATGCCATGGTGCGCATCCTGACGGAGCCGCGCAACGCCATCGTGCGGCAATACCAGGAGCTCTTCTCGTACGACGGCATCGAGCTCGAGTTCGACGACGAGGCGCTTCGCGCCATAGGCGAGGTCGCTCTCGAGCGCCAGACGGGTGCCCGAGGCCTGAGATCGATCTGCGAGTCGATCCTGGAGGGGCCGATGTTTGAGCTTCCCGGGCAAAGGGGCATCGCGCGCGTGGTGGTGCACGCCTCCTGCGTCACCGAAGGCGCCCTTCCCGAGTATGTGTACGCAGACGAGTGAGGGCAGACAAGGGGACAGGTCTCTTGTCTTCCTACCAGACAAGGGCACCAGACAAGGGCACCAGGCAAGCGCACCAGGCAAGGGGACAGATCACTTGTCTCCTAGTGTGGCGTTCCACGAATAACTGGGCGTTACGCACGCCCTCCCGAACGCCTTCGTCCCGTGCCCGCATCGAAGAACGTCCAGTGCTCCTCCGCCAGGCGCGGCGCGGATTCGCCCCGGGAGGCCCGCGTATGTCGCGCAGCGATCCGCGGAGCGCCCCGCCGGGGCAGATCCGCGGAAAAGCGGCTGTGCGGGCAGCCCTTGTTGGCTCGAAGAGATCGTTTCGGCCTGCCGCGCGGGCTCGCCGGCCGTTGGCCCCTCGCGCACGCGGAGGCTCCCAGGCCCCTCGCCCGTCGTCGTGTCCGCTTGTGCACACGGGGCATTCGACGGTGTGCACAAGCGGACAGAAACGGCGCCATTCTGCCGGTCTAGTGTCCGACTTTGCACACGCCAATAGGCGGCGTGTGCACAAACGGACAGGAACGGCTCGTTACGGCTAATTTTGTGTCCGACTTCGCACACGCGCGGTCGCCCCGTGTGCACAAGCGGACAAGAACGGTGCGATACGGCCAATCTCGTGTCCGACTTTGCACACGCCATAAGAGAGCGTGTGCACAAACGGACGCGCAACCGCACGAATCGGCCTCCGCGTGTCCGACTTTGCACACGCGCGGGCGTCCCGTGTGCACAAACGGACACGCGACCGCCCGAATCGACGTCCGCGTGTCCGGAAAAGCACACGCACGAGCGTCCCGTGTGCACAAACGGACACGTCCCGTCACCATTCGCCGCGCGTCGTGGCCCGCCCGAGACGGGAGCGCGCCATGCACGCCTAGTGGGGCGTTCCATAAATAACCGAGCGTTGTTCGCGCCATCTTGAATACATCCACAACCATTCTGTCGGAGATGATGTTATTGGTTTAGTTATCAATAGAGCGTTCTACTAGGCAAACAAGCCCTTCTGGCCTGACCTTGTTTGCCGTTTTGGTTGTGTATGGACGAGGAATGCATGAACGCATTTCACCCGTGGTAAACTCCCCCTGTCCATAACGACAGAAGGTGGGAGTATGACAAACACAACCAGGACCGTAAAGATTGCGCTCATCACCGGCTATCTTGGTGCCGGCAAGACCACGCTGCTCAACCATATCCTCGGCAACGACCAGGGCATCCGAGCCGCCGTGATCGTCAACGACATCGGCGAGGTAAACATCGACGCCGAGCTCATCGAAAAGAACGGCATCGTGAGCGAGGTCACCGACACGCTCGTGCCGCTCTCCAACGGCTGCATCTGCTGCACGCTGGCGGACGACCTCGCGCGACAGCTCACGCAGATCGCCGAGTCCGGCAAGTTCGAGTACATCATCATCGAGGCGTCCGGCATCTGCGAGCCCATCCCCATCGCGTTCACCATCGACAACTTCTGCAAGCAGGAGTCCACGCGCGGCGTGCGCATCGAGCTCGACAACATCATCGCCGTGGTGGACTGCGCCCGCATGTTTGACGAGTTCAGTGGCGGCAAGGACCTCTTGAAGGAAGACGTCGACGACGAGGATCTCGAGGCGCTGCTCATCCAGCAGATCGAGTTCTGCACCACGCTCGTGCTCAACAAGACCGATCTCGTGAGCGAGGAACAGATCGGCGAGCTCAAGGCCATCGTGCGCAGCCTGCAGAAGGACGCCAGGATCGTCGAGGGCGTGCAGGGCGAGATCGACCTGGCGGAGCTGCTCAACACCGGTCGCTTCAGCTTCGATGATGCGTACGGCTCGGCCGCATGGATCGATGCGATGGAGCATCCTGAAGAGCACGACGATCCCGAGGTGCTCGAGTATGACATCGCGACCTTCGTCTATCTACGTCGTCAGCCGTTTAGCCTTGCGAGCCTTGAGAAGTTTGCACAGGACTGGCCCGACACCGTCATTCGCGCCAAGGGCCTTGCCTGGTTTGCTGACGACCCAAACATGGCATACGTGCTTGAGCAGGCGGGCCGTCAGCTCCACCTGCAGGAAAATGGCTATTTCTTGGCATCGGCACCCGAGGACGAGTTCAAGCGCATCGTGGCCGAGAATCCAGAGGTCATGGACCAGTGGGACGACGAGGTGGGCGACCGCATGACCAAGCTCGTCTTCATCGGACGTCACATGGACCAAGCGCAAATCGAGTCCGCCCTCGACGCCTGCCTCGTTCCTTGGATTCACTAACCCCTTCTTAGGGTACCTGACAACTGGTTGGCTTTCCCTGAAGAATGGGACGGGCCAGTTTGTACCGCAGCTCGGCAGCAAAGCGAGGATTGTCTGAGCGCGATGCAGACTGGCCCGTCCCCAATCGTCATGGGAAGACGTGTCGCCATGGAAAGAACTGACAAACCAAAACCGGAGAACATTACGTGTCGCGCATCTGTCACATTCGGTGTGGTACAAAGGGCATGAAGGCAATCATTCGAGGTGAGGGACGTCTATGAAGATGAGATATGGGACGAGGGTGCTGGCGCTGATCATGAGCGTGCTCATGGCGCTCACGAGTCCCGTGCAGGCGTTTGCGGAGGGTGAGTCGGCGAACCAGTCGGGCGACTACCTAAGCGAGGTCTACGTCGCCGTGGCAAAGACGACCGACGAGGCCGCCAAGGCGCTGCGGGAAAAGGGCTACGACGTGCTCAAAGGCGACGACGGCAAGCCCGCCGACCTGAACCAGGGGGCGGGAAGCGCCCTTAAGGAGAACCGCGCGGTCCTGCTGGGGTACAAGACCACGGGCGAGCGGGCGAAGGCGATCACCGACCTCGCCGTCATGGGCATGAACGGCGGCTACAGCTTCTCGGACTACCGCACCCTCATGGCGAAGTACCGCGACTCGCAGATACGCCCGCTCATCGAGCGCTTCATGGCCGCCGTACGCGAGTACCGCGAGAACGCGGCGTCGGAGAACCCGGGAAACAGGGCGCGCGCCGAGGCGGCCAGGGAGCTGCTCAACCACGTGGTGGAGGACGACTCGGGCGGCAGGCTCGGCGACATGCTGCTCGGCCAGACCCTGCAGGAGCTCGGCATCGACACGGCCTCCATGACCGACGAGCGGGCCAGGGCGGAGCGCGCCGCCCACCCGGCCAACCTCGACCTCGAGTGCGCCCTCATGCAGGGCAACGCGGACGTGGTGCTGCTCGTGGAGCGGCTCGTCTCCATGGCCGCCGACCCCCAGCCCACCACCTGGCTCGAGCGTCTCTCGGCCCTTGGCCCCGATGGTCTCGCCTCAACCAACGCCGACCAGCGTCCCACCGACGCCGCCCAGGAGATGACCGCCGCCTACCAGGACACCGCAAAGGCGGTCGCCAAGGAATGGGAGTCGCTGCGCAGTCTTCTTTTGGACCACGAAGCGACGGTGGCGAATGACGAGGCCGGGCAGGCACCGTCCGGCGAGACGGGGACCTCAGACATCGCTGCCGATGGCAGCGACGTGGAGGACCCGGGGTACGAGGTCCCCGAGTTGGAGGCTGCGGACGCCGGCGAGGTGGGGGTAAAGGACGCCGACGAACCGGAGCTCAGTGTGGACAATGCCGAGCAGATTGTGGAGTCCATCGCGGGGAATATGCAAGCGACCTCCGAGCTCGCCGACCAGGCGGTCGAGTCGCTGGCGGCGTCCCTCTACTGGTACCTGAAGTCGCTTCCCTACGGCGAGGGGACGCTCTACGACCTCTTCGCACGCCCTGTGGAGGACGTCTCCGCAAACGGGTACGAGGCTCTCTATCCGCTTGCGAGCGTGCTCACGCCGGGCCAAGTGGCCGGCCTCGAGTTCCTGTCCCTCACGACCATGGCGGTCAACGGCGTGGCGTCGGGCGAGGCCTTCGAGGCTATGGGGCCGGGGTGTGCGGGCATCGTCGACGGCCTGGGGTCAAACGACGTCTCCATCTACGCCAACGTGAACCGCGAGCTCTTCTCTGACAAAGTGGCGCTCACCTCCGAGGCCCTGCGCCGGGGCGAGGTCGGCTCTGCGTGGGACGACCTTCTGAGCCTGCGCAACTTCATGAT
>CACXZL010000140.1:0-533 GCA_902772085.1 uncultured Coriobacteriaceae bacterium
TATGTCGAGGCATTCGCAAAATGCGATGTGAACAAAGGGCGACCCCGTTCGTGGAAGGGAGACGCGACGAGCTTCTTTGAAAAGCTTGTCCACTCGCTTCGGTATGGGAGCCTGTCTCTGGACGAATGCGTGCTCTTGTCCGACTCAATCCCGCCTCATTTGGTCAGGGCAACCCGGAGACAGGCGCCTCTGCCGGGCGCCTTCCGTGGCGACGCCGGTCTCGTGCTCCGTCGCCGTGCCGCGGCACGATGTCGGCTTGTCAGCCGGGCGGCAACGGCTCGCGCCGTCCGGCTTCTTTGTAGACGATATGTCCCGCACCCAAGCGGTTGGTAGAGTCCAAGAAGAAAGGCCCTGACCTGTTCTCTCGCGGGCTCGGAGACGTTACGCTGGTGCTGCCACGCAAAAGCGGACGAACCTACCGCAAACAGGGGAAGGGGCCTTCAATGCAAGAGTATACCTTGAGATCCGAGCACGCAACAACGATAGCCTTGGACCAGCACGCGCGATCGGTGACCCTCGCCGCGCTCGACCTC
>CACXZL010000140.1:606-6324 GCA_902772085.1 uncultured Coriobacteriaceae bacterium
CGGCGAGACGAGGGCGGGCAGGATCGCGGACTGTCCGACGGCAGATCCGATAGTGAGTTGGGCCGGCTGGGCGACCAAGCCGCTCAGGTTCGTATACGAGTCGGGTCCGTGTGGGTTCCAGCTCGCGCGTGACATGCGGGCGATGGGTATCGACTGTGACGTTATAGCGGTGACCAGCATCCCCAGGAGCACGGAGGCGAAGAGGATGAAGGACGACCGCGGCGACGCGCAATCGCTGCTCGAGGCTGTGACAGCGCCAAACAGCAAGTGCAAGGCCGTGTACGTACCGAGCGAGGATTCGGAGGCCGCCCGTGACCTGTGCCGCGCGTGCTACGACATGGTGCTGGCGACCAAGCGCCTGAAGATGCAGTTCTCGGCGATGCTGCTGCGCCACGGGTTCGTGTGGAACGAGCGCACGCCAAAGGGAGACCTCTGGCTGACGTGGACGAGGGAGTACATGAAGTGGGCGAGGTCGATCGGGCTTCCCATGGAGGCCGAGAACCAGACCCTCAAGTTCTGCCTGAAGGGAGTGCTCGACGGGCTCGACCGCTGCAATGAGATAAAGCGCGAGTGCCTGGAGCTCTCGGAGAGCGAGCGGTTCAAGCCCTACGTCGACGCCCTGACCAGGCTCAAGGGCATAGACCGCATGGCCGCCCTCACCTACGTCGCCACGATGGACGACTTCTCTCGCTTCCGCAACGGGAGGAGCGTATCCAAGTACTTCGGGCTCACGCCAAGCAGGCACGATAGCGGCGAGCACGTGGGACGCAACGGAGGGATCTCCAAAGCTGGCGACACCACCGTGCGAAAAGCCGTGGTCGAGGGCCTCGCCAGTCTGCCCAACTACAACAAGGCGCAGAAGCACCTGGCGAAGGGCTGCGAGGTCAGTGCCGCCGTCGAGGCGGAGGCATGCCTTTGCAACTCCCGAAACGTCGACCGCTACAAGTCGCTGGTGAAGAGGGGCAAGAGGCCGAACGTGTCGAAGGTGGCGGTCGCCAGCGAGCTGGTGCGCCAGATGTGGGCGATCGGCAACATCGTGCGGGGAGAGCTGGAACTGGGCTGACCTCGCGCTTCATCATAACATCGACGGCGTCCGAGTCCTGGTTCGGGGGCGTCGGGGAGGCTCGCGCTGACGCTTTGCACACCAAGTCCGAGGCACGCCTGTGCCGAAGCTTGGCGCGTGCGATCGTAGACTAGCACCTACGGGCGACCAATCCCCATGCCGAATCACGCGAAGTGTGGGCCACGGTGACGTGGTGTCCACGGATCTGAAACTGCCGCAACGCCGGCGTCTTCAGCGGAGATGCGCTCCGGTTGGGACGAAGTGCCGATGGTGCAGGCTAGCCCCTGGTCGACGGGCCGGGGGCCAGCCGAAAATTGTCACTTGACACGGTGCGGGACATATGAAGCGTCCCTTTAGGATCTCGTTTGAAGAGGGCAAACCTGTTGAAATAACGTTTCGACCTTTCGGCCAATTATTCTGTGAACTGAGTTGACCAACTAAAGGAGAACGGTGTAGGATGTATTTATGAGATGTACTCGTGAAGGAATAGTGCTGGGTTCCCGAATGGGAGTAAGGCCGAGAGGTCGAGAATCCTTTGCCCCTGGGGTCATCTCTTTTCTTTTTTCAATGCGTTTTTCAAATCGTCGATTATCGTATCTGGGCATGTGGATATCGTGTCCACAATAAACGTTACCGTCTTCATCGAGTACGTGTAGTTTGTAGTGCTAGCTCCATTGGAGTGTGCGTACGCGAACTCGGGATTCGACTTGAGGTTGTAAAAGTTCATGAACAGCTTCCAGTCATTTTGCGTAAAGGGTTTCTCGGCTCCTGATGCTCGTAGCGTGATTCCACGTCCCCTCAAGGACTTGTTTATATGCGAGATCAGCTTGCCTACAGAAAGCGGATGAGTCGTGCTGGGGTCTTGGAATACCTTCGCCACTCTCATCGGTTTCTCTGAGGACGCGTCGTACCGGACGGTGAAGTCCGCTGATTTCGGACTCTTCACGAGCGCTAGCTCCGTTACCATAACTGAAGCGTATCGCTGACTATCTTGGAGAATCCGCTCTTGAGCGATTTCGTTTTCGTCGAAGAGGAACTTCTCAGCGATTGTAGCGTCGTACTTCGCCCTAATCCTCTCGGGAGTGGCGGGGCTAGCCGTCATCGAAAGTGTCAGGAAGTGCGGCGGGATGGCATCTCCCATCCTCCTGCCGTGAAATTCAAGCATCTTGTCATCGAAGTTGCTGACGCAGGCTTGGAACAAGCCGACGTAAATCTGCTCGTGCTCCTCAACTACAAAGTGGGTGCTTGTGTTTCTGAGCCTTATGATGTCCTCGAGGTTCTTTCGGAGTGGGTCCTTGTCATTTGTGAAGACCGATGCGATGCAGCGTTCTAGCGTAATCGTTCTTTGTGGGTTGTCCTTGTAGTAGATTGCGTCGATGCCCTTACTTCCTATGATTCTCGCCTTCAGCATCAGCTCCCAAGCGTTGCATATGAAGAACGCAAAACCTTCAACACGATACCGGATGCTTGGGCGATTGTGTGACAGCATCCAGCTAAAGCTTTGTGATATCCAAGGCCGCCTGTTTGAGAGGTTCACCGCCTACGCCAGCGAGGGATTTATTCGCGATTTCATGAATTCGGAGGTGGCCGAGCATCTGGACTCTCCCTACAACAAGCTGCAGTGGATGGGGGAAGAGTATCTGATTGATGGGCTGGGCGATGAAAGGGCGCTGGATACGGAGGGCGAGAGGCACTCTCCAGAGGTGCTGTACTGGATTGGATACCTGTATCGCTACTGGGCCTGCGCGCGAGGTGAGAGGAGCAGGAGAATCTACCGCCAGGCGCCGGCAAAAACCATGAGGCGGAACTACATGGCTTTCCACGCGCTTGATCCGGATGTGGCGATTGACGACCTGATCGAGATTCGTCGGCAGAGGCAGAGGCGGCGATAGGCAGGGCAAGAGGTTTCCCGCAGATGACCAGAGGGGACGTGGATGGGGCGCTGTTGCCATCCGCCGGAATCGCTCGTCGCTCAGCCTTGCGTCCCCCGTCTTCTTCGAGGCGCCCATCCGCGAAGGCGCCTGCGCCACACCATGCGGACGCCCGTTTGCGGCTGGTAAGGCCCCATCCTGAAGGGGACTCGGCCTCCGGCGGCCGCGTCGGGGCGGGCGTTCACCGAATGTCGGAAAAAATAATCTTTATTGCCACGGATTTTTTGAAAAATGCCAATTTTTGTCGCGATATGCGAGTTTTTTGGGTGAGGTCTCGCCACGGGCCGGATAAAGCGCCCGCAATTACCATGGTAAACGCGGGTGCTCTATCCGCCCGGTGGGGAAACGTGCCCCGAAAAACTCGCATATCGCGTAATTCTGTGTCATTTTCAGAATTTTCGTGGCAATAAAAATTATCAACTCCGACATTTGGGCGCTCGTGGTCCTCGCACTGCTCGGTTCGCACAATTATGATCGTCCAATGCGGACAGTCGGACTTTTGTCGTGGCGGAGGCCAGCGCGTTTCCTTTGAGTCGGGACGCGCTCGCACACAACTACTGGACTGTTTGGAAGGGTCGGTCCTCAGGCTCTCGTCCACTTCGAAGAACATCCCTGATTCGACCTTTGAACTCTAGAATCACCGGTACCCTTTTCGTGTTAGCTATAACAGCACCTATTGAATTAGCTAGTCACGGAAGCGGGGTGAGAGCCATGGTGGCGACTACGGCCACGGCAATAGATGCAGAACAACTTCGGGCGGTACCTCTCCATGGTCATGGACGGTTTTGAAGTCGTTGTGGCCAAGTACGGCAGGGAATTCGGACGGTTTCTGCCCAAAGATACCGCCGCATCCTACCTGACGGACTCCCTCGCGGGAATTATGAAGGAAAATGCGGAGTGGCGCAAATCTTAAGCGATACCCTTGTCGAGACGAGCGACTGCATGCAGTTCATACTAGCCTAAGAGCTTTAAATACTTTAAGTTATTTGTTCATATGATGTTTTATTTTGTTTTAGCTGGATGACGGGGGGCGCCTCCCCATAGAATGGGGAGGCGCCCCCCGTCATCCAGCTGAATCTTACTTCCATGCTCTTTACCTGCGCTTTTGGAATTAAGGGACTATACTTGCCATTATACGCCTCTTTGACATGAATCCTTCCGCTTGTTATCTTAAGCTCGAACCAAAAAGCGTAAGGCTTTTAACGTCTCGGGGCGCCTGCGTGCCGAGACGTGTTTTTTAGGATGTACTCCATGTGTAGTCTTAATAGCCCTTCAATATCCAAAACGGGATCGTCCCCAAACCCCGTAGCGCTGGTAGCCTACATGAGAGACCAAAAGGGAATTTCCTTCGACCTCATGGAGGAGCAGACCGCGGCTTCATTTCTCGAGAGCAAAAACTTCTATTTCAAGGTGAAGGCGTTCGCCAAAAATTATGAAAAGTACCATAAACCGCCTCGGAATGAGATGTACATAAACCTCGATTTCGGGCACCTTATAGAGCTGTCGCGGCTTGATAAGGAGCTGCGTTCCCTAGTCCTTTCCCTAACGCTCGACATTGAGCACTACCTAAAGGTACGGATCAACGCGAGCGCCATGCGCTGCGGCGCCGACCGATACGAGTTGGCAGAAAGATATCAGAAGGCAGTTCGCTTGAGGACTTACGAGCGACAAGCAGAAAACATGAAGAATCTTGATGCCGGTAAGCTGCTGGATCGCATCGCGCGGATAGCCGAATCTGCGCGGGAATCGGAAACAGAGACTTTACCAACCGTCGTGAACGATATATCCGAGTTGATTGACCAACTTACGGGAGGGATGAGGCCCAACCACATCCGCGAGGGCATCGAACGGATGCGTGCTTCGCCCTATTCGATGGGTTTGGTGAAAAAATACGAGGACTCGCCCTTACCATACTGGGTGCTCCTTGAGCTGATGACATTCGGGGACACTGTCAGCTTCTATAGAGCATGCTTTTCCCCGAAGTCGAAGGCGTTGCTAAACGACCTAGAGGAAATCAGGCTATGCATGAACATAAAGCCGTATCTGCAATGTGCCGTAACCCTTAGAAATGCGGCTGCCCATGGTGACTGCCTTCTCAACGGACTCTCTGACCACCATGCACACCTTCGTCAGAAGAACAAGGTCCGCGCCTCTCTGTGCGAGACCTATGGCATGGATCCAGACATCGTGGCAAATGAGTCCTCCGTGAGAATCGCCATAGACCTTGCCTCCATCCTCATCTGCTACGACACTTTAGTGCCCCGGGGCCCATCAAGCAAAGCGGCTGCCGAACTCGTGCGTAATGTCTCATCGCGCTTCCGCCTTCATAGAGATTGGTTCGCGAAGAACAGCCACATCGATGAGTTCTTCACCTTTCTCGATGAACTCCTCTCGGTCTTTCATGGACGCCTCGCTTCAGATTGAGAACATGCGTCCACCGTTTACTGATCTTTTGCCGTCTCGCCATTCTCGACCAAGAATCTGCCTATGGGCAGCCGTCGGTCGCCATCGTCGTCCCCGGCCAAGATGATGGTCGGAGAGGTGTTCGGGATATAGCGGTGCAGGGTGTTCGGCTTCGCTGTGAATGTCAAGAACTTTTTTCTTGGTAGGGTAGGCACTTTTTCTCTATCCACGGTAAGGTCTTCTTAGTGCTCTTCGGTAGGCACTATTTTCTGGCCGTCGGTAGGCACTTTTTTCTCCCGCTCGGAGCCCAAGGCCCTCCTC
>CACXZL010000141.1 GCA_902772085.1 uncultured Coriobacteriaceae bacterium
GTGCGGGGTTTACGGTTTTATGCCTTCAGCGGCTCGAACTCGGTGCCGGTGATGATCTGGTAGGCCTCTTCGTAACGCGCCGAGGTGCCCTCGACCACGTTCTGCGGCAGGTGGGGAGGCTCGCCGGTCATATCCCAGTTGGCGCGCAGCCAGTCGCGCACGAACTGCTTGTCGTAGCTCGGCTGCACCCTGCCCTCGCCGTAGCCCTCGAGCGGCCAGAAGCGGCTCGAGTCGGGCGTGAGGCACTCGTCGATGAGCGTGAGCTCGCCGTCGATGACGCCAAACTCGAACTTGGTGTCGGCGATGATGATGCCGCGCGTAGCCGCGTAGTCGGCCGCCGCGTTGTAGATGGCCAGCGAGGCGTCGCGCAGCTGCTCTGCCATCTCGAGCCCCACGATGTCCGCGCAGCGCTCGAAGGAGATGTTCTCGTCATGATCGCCCAGCTCAGCTTTGGTGGACGGCGTGAAGATGGCCTCGGGAAGCTTGGATGCCTCGGTAAGGCCGTCGGGCAGCTTGATGCCACAGACGGTGCCGTCCTGGTCGTAGGTCTTCTTGCCACTGCCGGTGAGGTAGCCGCGCACGATGCACTCGATGGGAATGGTCTGGGCCTTCTTCACCAGCATCGAGCGACCCTTGAGGTAGTCGGCGTAGGGGCGGTACTGCTCGGGATACTCCGCCACGTCCATCGTGATGAGATGGTTAGGCATGAGGTCGGCGAAGCGATCGAACCAGAACGCAGAGATGCGCGTAAGGATCTCGCCCTTGTAAGGGATCTCGTCGGGGAGGATGAAGTCGAACGCGCTAATGCGGTCGCTCGCCACCATCAGCAGGCTGTCGCCGCAATCGTAGATGTCGCGGACTTTGCCGTGGGAATCGGGTCGCAGGTCAAGAGCCATGGATATCCTTTCATGCCCGTTGCACATACGGATGATATTGTAGCGCAGGCGCGATTTCAGCACCACGTAGGAGACGCAGATATACATGAGGCAATTAAGGGACACGCCCTTTTTTGCCCCGCGGGGCAAAAAAGGGCGTGTCCCTTAATTGCCTACCGGCAGGCGTGCACTGGGGGCGTACCCCTTTCCGCACGCTATTCGCTCCTTTGGAACGGGCTCGTTTACGCCTCGCGCTGCTCGCGACGAGCCAGCGGGATGTTGAAGGTGAAGGTCGTGCCCTTGCTCAGCTCCGACTGAATGGCGATGGTGCCGTTGTGCTGGTCGATGATCTCCTTGGTAATGGCCAGGCCCACGCCCAGGCCACCGGCGGCACGCTCGCGGCTCACGTCCGAACGCCAGAATCGCGAGAACACCTTGGGGATGTCTTCCTCGGCAATGCCAATACCCGTGTCGGTCACCGAGATGATCGCGTCCTTGCGGTTGGAGTCGACCGACACAACCACCCAGCCGCCGTGCGGCGTGTAGCGCATGGCATTGGACATGAGATTGGTAATGGCCTCGCGGATGAGGTCGGGGTCGATGTCCGCATAGCACTCGTGACGACTGGTCTTGTCGTTGAAGCGCAGGTGTAGCCCGCGCTCGTGGAAGAGCTGATGCTGCACGCTGACGATGCTACGGACCAGATGGACCACGTCCGTCGACTCGATCTTCAGCTGGCGCTTGCCGTTCTCGATGCGCGAGAGATGCAGCATGGCGTCAACCAGCCGCGAGAGGCGCCGAATCTCGGAGGCCACCGTCTCGAAATGCTCGTCGTCGGCGGGCAGCACGCCGTCCTGCATGGCCTCCACCGTTACCAGCATTGCCATGAGAGGCGTACGCAGCTCGTGCGCAACGTCGCTGGTGAGACGGTGCTCAAACTTGAGGTCGCGCTCCAGGTTGTTGGCCATGCTGTCGAAGGTCTCACCCAGCTGGCCAATCTCGTCGTCGCCGGCAAGGCCCGTACGCGCGGTTAGGTCTCCCCCGCGAATCTGGGCGGCCGTGGAAGTGATGATCTTAATGGGGCGTGTGAGCGAGCGCGATGCGAAGGAACCCATGATGAATGCCAGTACCACGGCTACCAGCGCCGAATAGGTGATGGCCGCATAGGAGTTGCGACGGAAGGCTGCGTCGGACTTGGTGAGCAGCGCCTCGGAGCCAAAGGACCAGAGGCGCACCGTTCCCACTCGCGCGCCATTCTGATCGAGCACGTCGGCGGAGACGATGGAGTCCGCATCGGCCGGCATGATTGCGGTGGCGTCGGTCGCGCGCGCCTCTTCGGC
Source organism: uncultured Coriobacteriaceae bacterium (assembly GCA_902772085.1). Lineage (GTDB taxonomy): Bacteria > Actinomycetota > Coriobacteriia > Coriobacteriales > Atopobiaceae > RUG440. Next base: position 2,216 of record CACXZL010000141.1, read on the forward strand.
CTTTTTGGGGTTGCGCGCCAAGGCCCAGGTGTCGTCGTACAGCACGCGACCGTCCGCGTCGAGCACCTGCACCCCCACATCAGTCGAGGCAGATGATGCCGAGCGAGCGTAGTCCAACACGCCGTTTGTCCACTTGCCGTGCTGCTGGTACTCCGCCGAGAGCGTGTCGGCAGTGGAGTTTGCCAGCCGCTGCATATTCTCGCGCGTGTAGCCGCGGAACTGGCCTTCCCAGGTATAGGCCAAAACCACCGTCATGACCACGGCGGTAACCACGGCCACAAGCGCGAAGAACAGCATCATCTTGGTGCGGAACGTCCCGCCCAAGCTCGACTTAGGCGCGGGACGAACCGTATTGTATGAACTCCTGTTTGATGAGGAAGAGGAGTCTCCTCCTCTTCCCGTCACGAACGTATTTGCCACAGAAGCTCCGTGCTACTCGGCATCTGCACGCTGGGGCGCCTCGAAGCGGTAGCCCACTCCGTGCACGGTGTAGAGCCAGCGCGGGTTGCGCGGGTCGTCGCCCAGCTTGGCGCGCAGGTTCTTAACGTGGGAGTCGATCGTGCGCTCGTAGCCCTCGAAGTCGTAGCCAAGCACCTTCTCAACCAGCTCCATGCGCGTGTACACGCGGCCGGGATAGCGGGCGAGGGTGGTGAGCAGCTTGAACTCGGACGCCGTGAGGTCGACTTCCTTGCCCTCGACCGTCACCTTGTGACCGGAGATGTCGATGACCAGGTCGGTGAAGTCGAGCACCTCAAGGGCAGGCTCGGTCTCGGCGTGGGCGCGGCGGAGCAGAGCGCGGACGCGAGCAACCAGCTCACGCGGTGAGAAGGGCTTGATGAGGTAGTCGTCGGCACCAAGCTCGAGACCAATGATGCGGTCTTCGACCTCGCCCTTTGCCGTCAGCATGATGATGGGCACGTTCGACGTCTCGCGGATGGCGCGGCACACACGCTCGCCCGAAAGCTTGGGGAGCATGAGGTCCAAGATGATGAGGTCGAACGAATGCTTCTCAAACTCCTCAAGAGCACTCTGGCCGTCGCCCACCCCGCGCACCGCATAGTTCTCGCGCTCAAGATAGGCGGCAACCGCGTCGCGAATTGCCTTCTCGTCCTCAACCAGGAGGATTCTCTTCTCGTCTGAAGCCATGACGGCCTCCTTTGGTAGCAACCGGCAACCCAAAAAGGGCAGAGATATATGCTATGTATCGACAAACCTGTTTTGAGACGACTCAAACAGATCCTCTCAGATGGTACTGAAGCCAAAACAAATGTAAATCATAAGTGTTGAGTCAAAATGATAAAAAAATAGATATAAAAGTAATTGCTCATTCAAACTGCTATCTAAGATCGCATAGGCAGAAATGAATGAGCAATTATTGAAAGGAGAGAAAGTGGGCACTTTTAGCTGGAAATTTTGTGACAGACCTAGAAAAGCTTTGCGTGTAGGCGAGAGGGGGTTCCTCTTATTGCCGGACAACAGCGTAATTTGTGAAGAGTGCTATGAAGGGTATGGAGTATTTGGGGCCAAAGATGCATATGTCATTGTGGCAGCGCTGAATCGGGAATATCTTTCAAAACATCCGGATTATCTGGTTTGGCAGGCACACTTGATTGAATTGGCTGACGGAAATGGCAGAACGAAGAGGGTACGAGCGCCAGCGATAAGAATCTCGGAGTATCCATGGTATCCCCTGTATGCAGATCTTTCAATTTCGCCTGAGAGATTCAATGAATATGTGGATGGTATGGAATATCGAGGGTTTCCAATGAATTTCAGGAGCGTTGGCATTGAGATAGCGGCTTATGACGAGCAAAACAGACGACTGCCTTACCCGATCAAGGTCGCAAATATGCCAACAGATTACGCTACATGGCCGGCAAGCAAAAATGATCCCCGACAAGGTTATTAAATGAATAACACGGTAAAGGAGAGAGATTAGTGACTTTATACGCATTTGAGTTACCGAATGACTACAAAAAGCCAAGACGAATAGTAGGCGTTATTTGCGATGGCATCTTTTTCAGAGTCGAGGAAAACCCAAAAGAGGACCGAAACTGGGACAATGGTGCATATAGCATTTTTCATATCGATGTCAGAAACCCATACAATATGAAAAACCATTGGTCATCCAGAAAGCGCGTGGCTGAAGCAGATTCTGTCATAAAGGCGAAGAAGATCATATTGTCCAGGATCCAGAATATAAAGGACAGCAAGAAGGGCAGCATGGAGGATCATAACGAGCAAAAGTCCACATCCTACCCTGTAGCAGCGTTACCGGCAGGGGATAATTCAGATTTTTTCCCGACACCGTTGCGTCTTGCGGGCAAAATGCTGGGTCTTGTTAACTGGAAAACAGTTAAGCTGATTTTAGAGCCATCTGCAGGAAAAGGAGACCTTGTCATGGCGGTGGAACGCATGGTTGCGGATCGAAAGTACAGCGACAAGTTCGTCTTGACAAACGCTGTGCAGGAACATACAAGAGAATGCTTCGATACGATTGAGTCAGACTATAATTTGCGACTGATCCTCCGTGGTCTTGGCTTGCGCCTGATTGATGACGACTTCCTAAGGTTTCAAACTGCAAAACGGTACGATCTCATCCTTATGAATCCACCGTTTTCCGAAGGGGCTAAACATCTCATCCATGCAATAGACATTATGAGTAATGGAGGACAGATTGTTTGCATTCTAAACGCGGAAACAGTGCGTAATCCCTACAGTAATGAGCGAAAGTTGTTACAGAACCTGCTTATCGAGAATAATGCACGCATTGAGTTCGTGAGAGACATATTTAAACGTGCAGAGCGAAGAACGAATACTGAGGTCGCGATTATCTACATCAATATTCCAGCGCAGCGGGGTGAAAGCAAACTCTTTGAAAAAGCCCGCAAAGCAGCTGAGATAGACATTGAGGCTCAGCGTGTCGGTCGTGATAATCAGATCGTTGTCTCAGATGAGGTGGAGCAGATGATTGCATTTTTCAATGCAGAAGCTAAAGCAGGCATCGAACTCCTCACCACTTATGATGAGCTGACCCCGTATATCCTTGAAGGGGAAGAAAAATACGATAAACCGATTATCAGAATCTGCGTAGGGGATCATCACTACAATAGTGCATCAAATGAGGTCGTAAATGACTTCTTGAAGGCATTGAGATATAAATATTGGAAAGCTCTTTTGAACCGCCCGAGTCTTACACGAAAAATGACTCATGCAATTAATAGCGAATACAGCAGTAAAGTGCGTGAGATGGCAGAGTATGACTTCAACAGGCACAATATCGCACAGGTTTTGTTCGATATTCAGGCTCAGCTAACACAAGGGGTAGAAGATGCGATCCTTAATCTGTTTGAACGCCTCTCAAGCAAGCATTGCTGCGAGAATGAGAAAAACATCCATTATTATACTGGATGGA
>CACXZL010000142.1 GCA_902772085.1 uncultured Coriobacteriaceae bacterium
CGGCGATCTTGCCGATATCGTGCAGCGGTGCCGACTGGTAGACGTTGGAGATGAACTCGTTGGTCAGCACGTCCGGGCAAATCCCCTCGCGCCGCATCTGGTTCATGATGATGCGCGCATAGTTCGCCGTGTTTCGTACGTGGTCTCCGGTGAACTTGTCGCGACTTTCTACGAGGTCCGCAAGCACGAGGATGAGGTTGCTTTGCATGCGTGCGATGGCCTCGTTGCGGTCTTTGATCTCTGCGATGTGGCGCACGACCGCACGCGACATCTGGCTCACGGCTTCGTAGAGGTTCTCCACCTCGTCACCCGTGCGTATGCTAAGAGCTTCTATGGAGGCCAGGCTTTCTTCATGGATGCTGTTCTCGTCGGACAAGAAGCTGCTTGATACGTGCGCTATGGAGTTGACGGGCAAGACGATTCCGTAGCGTGCCAGCCACAGGGTAATCGCGCACACGAGGACGAAGAACGCCGCAAAGAGCGAGAGGACGCCCGCGACGAATGAGCGCTCGTTGGAGACGACCCGGTCCATGGAAAGGTCGGCCGCGAGGTAGCAGACGGTCTCGCCGGAATTGTTTTTGAGGGGCGTGTACACGGTGAGCAGCCAGCCGTAGGACTCGTTGGAGATGACTGGCTCGATTTCGCCGCCCGCAAGGAGCGTGGGGAGAAACTTCTGGAAGGAATCGTCGAACTCTACGACGTCGCCGGGGTCGGAGCCCGGTTCGTCGGCCGTGTCGGGATCGAGGACCACGTGGCAGCCGTCGGACCTGATCTGGTACACATACACGTACTGGACATTGTCGAACGAGTCGCGTATGGTTGCGAGCTTGGCCTCCGTCTCCGCGAAGTCTTCGGCCTCCTCACCCTTGGTCAGGTAATCGGACACTTTGCCTGGGTCGACTACGTCGGCCATGAGCGCGGTGATGCCCTTGGCCTTTATGCTTTCTAGCTCGATCGTGGACTGGTGGAAGGTCATGTAGCTGAAGGCGGTGGTGGCAGTCGCGACCGAGCAGACGATGACCGCGATCACGATGACGAACTTGGTGCCGAGCGACATGCGGCGCGGCTTGGTGTGCATGGTGTCGTCGAGTTCTTTTTCCGAAAGTGGGGCTTGTTGCCATGGGATGAAGTCTAGGCCGCCGAGGGACCCTTCGGAAAGCATGTGGTAGATGAGCGTGGCGAGCAGGACCACAAGTGCCTTGTCGACAAAGCTCACGGAGAGCGATGCGATGACCTGTGAAGGGACCTCGCCGAGTGTGCCGATGGCGTGAAGCTGCTGCGCAAATGGCGCGGAAAGCTCGTTGGCTAGGCTTCCGTCGCTGAGGCAGTAGGTGAGCGCGAATCCGATGGCTCCGGACGCGAGGCTGAGGACCACGATTGCGGCCAGGGTGCGTGATAGCTTGTTGAACCATCCGCGCCGTGCCAGATACGCCACCAGGATGGCGATTACCACGTTGACGATGCCGTAGTACATCGAGTTTGGATTTGCGATGCTGTAGATGAGGTTTGTTGCGTAGCCTATGGCGATGCCGGGTACGTAACCACCCACGATGGATGCAAGGATGGTTCCCAGGCTGTCGAGATAGACCGGGAGACGAAGCGCCGAGGCGAGATCTGCGCCGACGACATTTCCGACAACGCACGCTACGCAAAACGCGAGTGTACGCAGGTATCTTGAGGAGAAGCGCTCAGCGCGCTGATTTGTACCCATGGCGCCCCTTTTGTCTTGGCAGGCAAAAAATCATATGGACATATACTTCACATGATAGCCGTTGGCGGGCGCGATGCATTTGCAAAAAGATATGGTTTTCTGAACCCCCATGCAAAGAAGGCCCCGTGCTGCACGCTTTATCCATGGCACGTTGAAATAAGAAATGTTAAACTATTTGAGTTCTAAGTCGACTGATGTGTGGTGAGATTACGAGGCGGAAAGATGTACTATTCTGCGATTGGATTGCTTGCGATTGCCGTCCTCTTGATTGAGAACCAAGACATACTCTTTCATCGCCTTGGCAATGACTTCAGCAAACCTGCATGGAAGACATACCGGACGTTTCTCTTCTCGGTGCTTGTTTACTATGCCACCGACGTGCTTTGGGGTGCCTTGGAGAGCACTGGTCTCGCAGTCCCGCTTTTTGCAGACACATCGGTGTATTTCATCGCCATGGCGGTGAGCGTGGCGTTTTGGACGCGCTACATCGTTACATATCTCGATGAGAAGAGCATCTTCGAGCGTCTGCTCTTGTATGCGGGTCGCGTCATTGCCGTTCTGACCGCGCTTATAACGGTCGTCAACGTCTTCTGCCCTATCATGTTTACGGTAGACGCGAGCTGCGTGTACCATGAGCTTGGCATGAGAAACGCCGTGCTTATCATCCAAGTCATGCTGCTCTTCCTTGTCTCTGGCTATGCCCTTTCTTCCATCATGCGTCAGCAAGTGACGGCGCCCAAACGGGAGAGATACCGCACACTCGGACTCTTCGGCCTCATCATGGGCCTTTGCCTCATAGCCCAGCTGAGCCATCCCTATCTTCCACTGTATGCTATTGGCTACATGCTGGGAACTTGCTTGCTTCGAGCGTTTGTGGTGGGGGATGAGAAGGAGGAGTATCGCCGGAAACTAGAAGAGGCTACGAGAACCTCCGAGATTGAACGAGCGAACGCCGCATACCAGAAAGTCCTTAACACGAGCTCGATCTATCAGAGCATTCTTGTTGCCCTCTCAAAGGACTACTTTAACCTCTTTTACGTCGACTTGGATACGGACGACTACATAGAGTACGGATTCCGTACGGAAGGGGGCCACCAAACTAAAGAGCATAACGGAAAGGACTTCTTTGCCGCGACCATGGCAAATGCGAGAAGCCTCATCCACGAAGAAGACCTAGAGCGATTCATAGAGGCCATAGACAAGAAAGCGCTGCTGGATCAGGTCGACAAAAACGGTATGTTCATCATCCAGTACCGCCTCATGATCAACGGTGCGCCGACGTACGTGAATCTCAAGGCTGTGCGCGCAACCGGAGACGATCGATACCTGATCGTTGGGATAAACAACATCGATGCGCAGGTGAAGGACCGCGTGGCTGCCCAGCGCGCTGCGGAGGAGCGGAAGTCCTACCTTCGACTCAGCGCCCTCAACGGTAATCTGATCGTGCTGTATTACGTCAATCTGGAAAGCGACCACTACACCGAGTTCAGCGCAACCAAGGACTACGACGAGCTGGGCATCGCGAAGCAAGGGGAAGACTTCTTCGGAGAGACGTATATAAACAGCTTGAGAACGATCCATCCCGACGACCAAGAGCTTTTCCACTCGTTGTTGACCAAGGAAAACGTAATGAGCACCATCGAGCAGGACGGCGTCTTTTCGTTTGACTACCGTCTCATGACAGGAGATCGCGCAAGCTACGTGAGGCTCAAGGCGGCACGGTTTGAGGAAGGCGGAAAGCCAATGTTGATCGTGGGCCTGTTTGACGAAGATGCACAAGTCCGTCTTGAGCAGGAGTTCGCGCGGAACCTTTCCGCCGCAAAGAGAATGGCGTCCATCGACTCTCTCACGGGCGTGAAAAACAAACACGCCTACACGCAATGGGAAGAAAAGATAGACACCGGCATAGACAGCGGTGAGCAGGAGCCGTTTGCGGTGGTGGTCTGTGACATAAACGGCCTCAAAGCGGTGAACGACTTGTATGGACACAAAGAAGGCGACGCGTGCATCAAGGGGGCGAGCAAGCGAATCTGCGACGTGTTTGATCACAGCCCGGTGTTTCGCGTGGGCGGTGACGAGTTCGTGGTCCTTCTCATGGGGCAAGACTACGCTCAGAGGGAAGAGCTGATGGCAACGATCAGCGAGCTGCCAGAAGATCTCGATTCCATCCGGGCGGGCGACACCCTCTCCGCAGGCATGGCGGAGTACGACAAAGACGAGCACGCCTCGCTGCTGTCTGTGTTTGAGGAAGCAGACATGGCGATGTATAAGAGAAAGCAATTTGTGAAGCGGCTGCTTTCTGCTAACGGTTCATCAGATGCGCGTGAGTAGCGAGTACCATGAAACGTACCTTTTTTGACTATCCGCAAATCTGCCCGGCGGCTTCTTTGTAAGCGTGCGGTCTGGTTCCGTGTGTGCAAACAAGCTAAACTGTCAAAAGGTCCAAGTCCCCTTTCGCTGCTTTGAGAGGAGCATTATGAGTCGTCTTGTATATATATTCTGCCATGGCCTCAACGGTTACGGGCAGTACGACAAACAATATAAAAAGAAACCGTACTGGGGCGGTGCCTCGGGCGACGTGGTGTCTGAGTGGAGAAACAAGGGCGCTGAGGCCTACGCCGCAAGTGTGGCTCCGCAGGGCAGCGCATGGGATCGTGCTTGCGAGCTTTACGCGCAGATTGCGGGTACGAAGGTCGACTACGGCAAGGCCCACAGCAGCGAGTATCGGCATAGCCGCACGGGACGCGATTTCACGGGGTGCGCGCTCATACCTGCATGGGACGACGACACCCGTCTCGTGCTCATAGGCCACTCCTTTGGCGGCGTGACGATTCGTCTCTTTGCCGAGCTGCTCGCACATGGCAGTGAGGAGGAACGCGCGGCTACGGCACCCGAAGACTTGAGTCCGCTCTTTGCGGGAGGCATGGCAGAACGAGTCCATGCCATCGTGACGCTTGCCGCGCCCACAAATGGAACGTCGGCATACGAGCTGTCCAAGGATCCCAGCTTCAAGCCGAAGCAGGTAAAGGTGTCTCGCAGGCACAAGATTCTCGATCTCATGATGAAGCGTGCGACGAGGATTCGCATGGACGATCGCGATACCCGAGACTGGGCAAACTTTGACATGAGGCCCGACAACGCACGGGCACTAAACGCGAGGATTTCGACCTTGTCAAACGCGTACTATCTGTCGGTGCCCTGCGATGCTACGGTTCCCGTCGATGGCCGTACCCGCGTGCCAGACCATAAGCTTGTGGATCCGTTCCTCGTGCGCACGAGCGCTCTCATGGGACGCTATGTCGGCGTGACAGCGGGAGGCTGTGTCATGGATGAGAGGTGGCATGCCAATGACGGACTGGTAAACACCATATCCGCCCGCGCGCCTTTTGGCGAGCCCCAGCAGCCGTTCCAGAAGGGCGACGTGAAGAAGGGCGTGTGGAGCGTGATGGAAGACCTGCACGTGGATCACGGCTTCTTCTCCGGCGGCTACATGCACAAGTCCGATCCGCATGCCTACTTCTTAGGCCTTCTCGACCTGCTCCGGTCGTTGGAATGACATGACGAGGCACACGGATGAGGTCGCATGTGGCGAAGTCTGCCCTCGTTTGCCCCGTCAAAAGCGTCCCAGAAGTGGTGCGAATACTTCTCCCGTGGGAGAGGATGTGGCACCGCTTCTGGGACGCTTCCGTTGGAGGCCGTGCTCGCTGATTGCGGGCACGGCCCAAGTTGTGAGGTGTTCTCGACTTGCCGCTGCCTTACTCTACGTTTACGGTCCACAGATTGGGTGCGCCAAACGCCTCGTCCTGCGCGGCACTGAACCAGCGTCCGTTGGTGACGTTCTTCTCCACGAGCTCCTTGACTTGGTCGGAGACGGTCGTGTCTGCCCGCATGGCGTCGATTATCTCGTCGTACGA
>CACXZL010000143.1 GCA_902772085.1 uncultured Coriobacteriaceae bacterium
AAGGTGAGGGCTTTGGCAAAGCGATACGGTCGTCATGCTGCTCCGAAGAAAACGAACTATGTAGGAATCGCGCTTGCGTGCTTTGCCATATGCGTCGTTGTGGCCGGGGGCGTCTTTGCGGTGCTGCATTTCTTGAGGCCGGGCTCGTCGGAGACCACGTCGCAGCAGCAGAGCGCGTCGATGGCTTCGGGCTCCAGTGCGTCGGCGAGCTCTGGCGTCGTCGCAAGCAAAGCGACCAGCGACGCGGAGGCTGCAGAGAAGGCCTCCGCAAAGAAAGCCGCTGAGGCGGCCGAGCAACAACAACGCGCACAGGAGGCGACAAAGCCCAAGGTGGACCCGGCTACCGTCGAAGTCATGATGATCGGCGACGTGCTCATGCACGATGAGCTGGTAGACAGTGGCGCGCGAGGAGATGGCTCATACTACTTCGGGTTCTTGTTTGACCATATTACCGACGAGCTTGCGGCGGCCGACGTGAAGATCTTGAACCAAGAAACCGTGATGGGGGAGCCCGAGCGCGGATATCGCCTGTACATGGGTGGCGGAGGTCCCATCATGAACACGCCCACTGCGCTTGCCGACACCGAAGTGGACTACGGATTCAACGTGATCCTCAAGGCGACAAACCATACGCTCGATCTGCACTATTCCGGGCTCGGCCATGAGCTCGACTACTGGAAGGCGGCGCATCCCCAGATGCCCGTTCTAGGCGTTGACAACCCAAACACGGCAAAGGCAAACGACTCGCAGAACTACGTGGACAACGTCTACGTGGGCGAGTTCAATGGCATGAAGATTGGAATCCTGAACTACACGGGTGGAAGCAACGAGGTCGTGGACTACGACTCGGACTACCAGTACCTCTCGTTTATGAGCGAGAACAAGATTCGCGCCGACGTAAACAAGGCCCGTGCAGCTGGTGCCGAGATGCTGATCGCCTGCCCTCATTGGGGCACGGAGTACATCACCGATCCCTCGGGGTCCGAACAGGAGATGTACTACTCGAGGCTTTTTTGCGAGCTGGGTGTCGACGTGATACTTGGCTGCCATCCCCACGTCCTGCAGCCCGTTGAGCTCCTGCAAAACGAACAAGGGCACAAGACGGTATGCTATTACTCCATGGGTGACTTCGTCTGCGCTGGTGGCATGCGCACTGACGCTCTTATAGGTGGTGTTGCACGCTTTACCCTGCATCGTGCGGAGGACGGCACCTGTGTGGTGCAGGCGGCCAGCCTACATCCCACGGTGATCTGCTACACCGTCGGTCCCCACATGAGCGCTTATCCCTTGCGCGAGTGGACCTATGACCTCGCCGCCGAAGGCGCCCGTCCCGACCTCACTCCCGACCACGTCTACGCCTTCCTCGCAGACGTCTACGGAAGCTCCTTCGACCCTACCTCTACGGTCATCACCTTGGATATGGCTACAACCCCGACCCAAATCTAGCGGGACGAAGTCCGCTCTCTTCTTTGGGGTGCCAAGCGTTCCTCGACTTTAAATGCGTCCAGCCCCTCCGGCCACGTCTGCTCCAGACGAGTTCTGCGCTTCGCGCAGCTGTTTGAGTCTGGGGCAGCCGTGATCGGAGGGGGCTGGTCCGAGGGAGGCACGCTCCTTATGGCGAGCTCTGCGCCACGCATTATGCACCACGCGCGGCCGTATGAGCCTGGGGCAGCCGTTCGCGTGGCGCTTTGAGGAGACGTGCCCTATGCGACGCGCGGGCCTCTGCCCCAGAAACAGCAGCTCATCATGCCGGCTCCCACGTGGCAGCCGCACACTGGCCCGATGTTTGTCTCCAAGAACCGCACGGGGCCGCAGTCCTTCGAGATGATGCTCTTCAGGCGCTCCACGTCCTTGGGATCGCAGTCGGCGTTGCCAAGCGATGCCACAGGCGGGCAAATGTAGTTGTCACGATGCTTGGCATAGTATTCCGCGAGTTTCTTGATGCCCTTCTTGCGGCCGCGCGCGACGCCAATGATGGTGAGACGCCCCTCGTGGTCGAAGGAGATGAGCGGCTTCACGCTGAGCTTGTCGCCTACCACGGCTACGCCCTTGGGGATGCGGCCGCCTCGATGGAGCGCCTCGAGGTTGTCTACCATGAAGATGGTCTGGGCGTAGTAGCGGTATTCTTCGGCCCACGCGACGAGCTCCTCGGCTGCGATGCCGGTCTCGACGCGATGAACCGCCTCCTCTACAAGCATGGCCATAGGGGAGGAGGCGAGGCGGGTGTCTACGACGTACAGGGGGATGTCTGCGCCAAACTCCTCGCACAGACGCTCACGGACGGCCATCGCGCCGTCGTAGCAGCCAGAAATGCCGCTTGAGAAGGCGAGGTACACGCTGGGAATGCCAGACGCGATGGCTTCGCGGAATACCTCCTCAAACTCGCCCTGCGAGGGCTGGGAAGTCATGGGCGTCGCGCCGTCACGGATTGCCTGATAGAAATCGTGGGCCGATATACTGCTGAAGAGATCGTCCGTTCCGTGGAAGCCGCCGTCGGGCTTGCCCTCCTCGGTGTAGGAGAAATGGAGCAGCCGGACGTTATGCTCTTCCAAGTAGGGAAGAGGCAGGTCGCAACCGGTGTCCGTGATGAGCTGGCATTTACGGTCCATGGGTCTTGTTTCCTCCAAACGGTCTACACGAGACGGGCCTTGCCCTCGAGGTCGAGGACGCACACGCCTTTGGATTGGTCAAATTGCTTGCCATAGAGGTCCGCGCAGAACGAATAGGCGAAGTCGGGCGTGAGATTTGGCCGCTCGCTCTGGGAGCTCAGGGTGGTGGTCCATGAGGTCAAGGGGAAGGCGCTCATGTTTGGACCATAGGTGTGGCAGATCACGGTAGGTACGAGACTTGCGGCCGATACGGCATAGGTGCCGTCTGAGTTGCGTTGGAGCGTGACGCGCGCGATGCCTCCGATGAGGCTCTCTTCCGACATGAGGCTGGCTGCGACGAAGTTGCCCATGGAGAAGAAGCACACGGTCTTGTGGCCTTCTTCGTTTTCCAAGAGCTCTATAGGCTGCAGGATGTGCGGATGGGCTCCAAAGATCACGTCCACGCCGAGCTCGCAGAAGAGCTTGGAGTACGTCATTTCCTCCTCGGAGGGGGTCGTGTCGTATTCGATGCCCCAGTGCGGACAGGCTATGAGCATCTCGGCACCAGCCTCGCGGGCTTTTTGGACGTCCTCGCGAATCTTGTCCTTACCGAGATAGGAGATGTAGGTGGAGTCGGTGTCGCTGTTGATATGCTCGTTCGTGTCCCACGTGTAGTTCAAGAAGCCGATCTTCATCCCGTTGAACTCGCCGACGTAGACGTTGTTTACGTAGTCCTGCGAGTCGTCGTTCTTGCTGACGTTGGGGTTGTTTACCCCGAGTACGGGAATCTTCGGGTAGTTGGACTTCCAGTTGTCGAGCTCGTGGCCAAGCCCGTTGTAGCCGAGGTCGTAGGTGTGGTTTGTTGCCTTGAGGATGACGTTGAAGCCATAGTCGGCTTCGGTGTCGGCGAGAGCGGTGGGTGTGTTCATGATGGGGCCGACGGCACCCATGGTGAGGTGGTGCCCGTTGCTCGGGTCGCCCATTACGGTTTCTTGGTTCAGGATGCGTACGTCGGCGTCGTCGATGTAGCTCTTGATGTTTTTGTACACGAAGTCGAAGTCGTACGAGCCGTCGCTCTGAGCACCGCTGTCGATGATCTCGTCGTGCATGAGAACGTCGCCGATCATCATGACTTCCACGGTGGCGGGTTCTGCGGAGGCGTTTTGGACGGCGCCTTGCTGCTGGGAGTTGCCTGATACCGCAGCTTGCTGAGAAGAGTCCGCCCCGTCGGATGCTGCAGGCTTGTGGGTGATGGCGGCAAATCCTACGGCAACCACGACGATTACGAGCAGCAACGCCGCGGCTGCCGCCAAAGCGGGGAGGGGAAGCCTTGCACCGCGCCGAGGCGGACGAGACGAGACGGGCCTTTGGCTTTGGCGCAGCTGGGAGACGCGGCTTTGCGACGTTGCTGGACGCTGCCTGGAAGGAGGTCTGCTCGCGGGACGCTGCTGGCGAGTGGCGGGTCGCTGGCTCGGTGGACGCTGCTGGCTGGCGGGGCGCTCGCCTCCCGGTCGCTGCTGGTAGCTCGTATGACGCTGACTTGCCGGATACTGGTCTTCCTGGGGTCTTCGCGTGCTTGTTGGTCGGCTGCTCGGGGGACGGCGACGACTTGTGTCGTCCTCGTCTACAAGGTCGCCACGATCCACACTCCGACGCCTACTCTGGACGCGCTGCTGGCTCGTGCGTGACGGGCGCTGCTCCTCGTCATTCGGACGTCTGCGTTTTCGAGGCTGGTCGCGATATGGTTCGTATGGTTCGATGCCTGGCATGATTGCGCTCCTTTGCGTGGTGCGAATTTGTTTGCCATGGGGGTGCCACGATGCATCGAGGCGCCTTTTCGAAGTGGTCTAACAGTAGTTTACCAAAAGGAGCGGTCACTTCTGTGCACTCATCCATATCCCCGCACGCGACGGCGATTCGACCATTGCTCGGGGGCGGGAGTGGTGACCCAATGCCAGACCATTACAATATGACTTCCAAGCCGTATTTTTGGGGGGCAAGACCCATGCGCTCATAGAACCTGTAGGCGCCTTCGTTGAGGGCCCACACGTTGAGGGTCACATTGTAAAAGCCCTGCTGTCGTGCGTAATGCAAGACGTGCTGGTAGAGGGCCGAGCCGACGTGTTTGCCGCGCTGGAGCTCGTCCACGCAGAGGTCATCGATGTAGAGGGTCTTTATGTCGGTGAGGATGTTGTCGTCTAGGTGCTGTTGGTGCTCGCAGAATGCGTAGCCCATGATCTCGCCTGGCGCAGCCGCTTCTGCGACGGCCACGAAGATGGGTCGCGAGGGATCTGCGAGCAGCTGCTGCAACTGAGCCGTGGTGTACTTCCTTGCATGAGGCTTGAAGAGGTCCGGTCTGCCAGCGTGGTGTACGTCGAGCACTTGGCTGAGGAGCCGTTCGAGTCCGGGGATGTCTTGTATGGTTGCATGCCTTATGATCATCTGCGTTCCTTTGCGTGGGCGTGGCATCAGCTTGATTGTGGCGCGGGAATGCCAATTACGGCTGATTATAACAAACATGGCTAGGTGGAACAGGGGGCGGGTTTTTGTTCCAGACTTGTGGGCGGCGGTCCGTATGAGTGTCTCTCCCCTCGTGAAAAAAGCGCCTTTCACTGTATGCCCATGTCAAACAGGCGGCGCTTACGGGTGAGCCTTTGGTGGCCGATTGCCTTGTTTGCGGTTTTTGAGATTGCCGCGGTCGTCTGTGGTTGACAAGGGACAGCGTTTTCACTGGTGCCTTTGAGGCGGCAGCGCCGATCGTGTTTGTTGCGGCGCTTTTCCTTGCAATACTGTTGAACCAGTGCTGGCCAAGCAAACGTTGTCCCCGCCGCACAATTACGCACACTTCAGTTCAGTGCGCGTAGCTCTTCGCAAAAGCCCAGATAATAGGACCCCAGAAGACCCAAACTACGTACAATAAGTATACTGTGCGTAGTTTTCCGCGAGTCGCATCGGGACGGCACGGGGGCGTGCTTCTGCCGCGTGAACAAAAACCCGTCTCCTGTTC
>CACXZL010000144.1 GCA_902772085.1 uncultured Coriobacteriaceae bacterium
GCCTGGGCGTCGCGTATGCACAAACGGACAAGTACAGCGCCGTATGGCCAGCCTCGCGTCCGACTTTGCACACGTCTGGGCGTCCCGTGTGCACAAACGGACGCGCGATCGCCCGAATCGGCCTCTGCGTGTCCGACTTTGCACACGCCGTAAGACCGCGTGTGCAAAGTCGGACACGTCCCGCCCTTATCGGCCCCGCACGCGTCCGGAAAAGCACACGCAGGATGGAGGCGTGTGCAAAGTCGGACGCGGTCCATATCTTCCGTCCGCCAACGTGTCCGCATACGCACACCGCGGCTCCTGTCGCATGCATATTCAGACGCGTTAGTGGCAAATCCACATGCGGACGCTGCGCATCGAGGCTTGTCTGAGGCAGGAACGCGCCACGCACGCCTAGCGGAGAGTTCCACGAATAGCTGAGCGCTACGCACGCACGCCCGGACGCCTTTGCCCCGGGAGGTCCGCGCATGCCACCCAGTTATTTGTGGAACGCACCGCTAACTGCCCGCGGTACTGCACATTCTTTGTGACATGCCAAAGAGATGGCCTTTGACAAAAACAAAACAGGTCAGCCGCAACACGCGTCTGACCTGCGAAATGTCATGGCTGGGGCACTAGGATTCGAACCTAGGTTGGCGGCACCAAAAACCGCAGTCCTGACCACTGGACGATGCCCCAGTGCAATCACTGCGCTGGATTCCAGCCGATGAACGAGCGTAAGTATACCACATGTTTTGTCACACATCAAATGCCGCGCAAATTGCGTCAAGCAACATCACGGCATAGGTCTGCGCGTCACTGACGGTAAAGGTCCCGTTGTTGTTTGCACCGCCCGGAGAGAGCTCGATGCGCACTATGGGCACGTCCTCTTTCGAGCCCTCGCACGCCGTGCGTATGCGCATCGGCAGCGCACCCGAGTCATCTACTACGACGTTGGGCATATTTGCCCCGTCTTCCAACGGCGTGGTGGCAAACACAAGCACCGCGCGATCTCCCGGACGCTTCCGCTCCACCGACTCCACGATATCCAGGCCGCTCCGCTCGTTCGTGGCCGAAGCGAGGTTCCACACGCGACCAGCCACGTTGCGCGAGATGGGGTCTTCTGCCGTAATGGAGATGCTCACGTTTTCCAGCACGTTTGCCGCACGCGCGAAGCCCATGGCACCTAAGGGATGCGGGCCCGAGGCAGACTTACCCGCCCATACATGATGCAGGCGATCGATGGCGTCAAACGTCTCGGGAAACGCCATGCCATCCGGGAGTTCTCCTATGCTCTCCTGGAACTGCTTCACCGCGGCTTCGGTATGCGGACCATAATAACCGTCCACCTCTCCCGCAGAGAAACCCAAGATGTTTAAACAATGCTGCAGCTGCCGCACATCGGCACCATGGAAGTTGGGAAGGCGCAGGTAAAGCGTACGGTCACCCATCTTGTACGTCTCGTCCACGAGCGCGACCCAGGTCTCGGGATCCACGTCTTGACCAAGTGGCAGACCATGTTTGAGGCGAAAGTGGGTCACCGCCGTTGCCGTGGATGTACCGAATTCCTGACGCTCGCGCTCTTCTTTGCTCACTTCAAAGCCGATGGAACAAAGACGCTCCTGTATATCTTCCACCGCAGCGCCGGTCATTCCTTGTGTGATGGGTTCCATCGCAGTTCCTTATCTGAATCGCAGGTTTGTAGGACGTTTGTGCTGCCTTCTCGTACGTTGTACTAGTTGGTGCGCTCGATAAAAAAGTCTGCCATAGAGATTAGCACGACACGTGCGTCTTCCGCAATGCGAAGGCTGTCGAGTTCTTCTTTGGCGTGCGCCACGAGCTCGCGAGCATACGCATGCGCATAATCTATGGCTCCCGCCTCCCGGGCAATCTCTACCGCACGGTTCATGAGATCCGGATCGCTTGTCTTGGAGGAGAGGATACGCACCAGCTCTTCGCGTTGCGACTCATCCGTATGCTCGAGCGCCCATACCATCACGAGCGTGCGCTTGCCCTCGGTGATGTCGGAACGATAGTCCTTGCCCTGAGCTTCGGCATCGCCTACGAGATTGAGAAGGTCGTCTTGTATCTGGAACGCGAGTCCCGCATCCAGACCAAAGCGCCGAAGACCTTCCACCTGCGCCCTTTCGCCGTTACCGCTGATGGCTCCGAGCACGAGCGGCACCGCCGCAGAATAGTACGCGGTTTTGCTGCGTGCCATGTACAGGTAGTCTGCCACCGCTATGTCCCAGCGGTTGTCGCGCACCCATCCCAAATCGAGCGCTTGCCCTTCTATCGTGCGTTCTTCCATGCGCACGATCTCGTCGAGGAGGTCGAGGCGCGTCTGCATGCTGAGCGACTGTGCCGCAAGTATGCTGCCAACAACTGCCACCAGTGCTGCGTCGCCATCGTTTATCGCCAGGCCGACGCCTTCCTGCACATGCACGCAAGGCACACCACGCCGCAACGTGCTCTCGTCCGCGATGTCGTCGTGAATAAGGGCAGCCGCCTGAAACAGCTCCACCGCCGCAGCCGCCTGCAAGGCGAGCTTGGGATCGGCCCCGACCGCCTTGGCGCCTAGCAGGCAGAGGGCAGGACGTATACGCTTGCCCCCCGAGCTCACGAAACGCGCCACCGGACCGTACAGATAGCGATCAAGGTCAGGCGACTGACCGACTTGCTGCGCGGCGACAGGCACGTGCGCCATCACGCCATCTTCTATGGTCTGAAGGTTTTCATTCAGATAGGCTACAAAAGCCTCTCCCCTGCCACTCATGCCTATCCCTCATAACCATACGGATTGCAGCTCTGCCACTTCCAGCTGTCGCGACACATCTCGGCGATGCCGTACTTCGCTTCCCAACCGAGCAGGTCACGCGCCTTCGTACAGTCTGCCCAGTTGGCGGTCACATCACCGGCACGGCGCGGCTCCACCACATACGGCAGCTCTTTGCCACATGCCTCGGAGAAGGCCTTGATGATTTCATACACGGAAGTACCGCGACCAGTACCCAGATTGCACACCTCACAGCCCGATCGACCCACCATCCAGGCGAGCGCCGCCACATGTCCCTCGGCGAGGTCCATCACATGGACGTAATCGCGGACGCCCGTGCCGTCCGGCGTGTCGTAGTCATCGCCAAATACATGCACCGCATCGCGTCGACCCACGGCCACTTGTGACACGTAAGGCAAGAGATTGTTTGGGATGCCTTTGGGATCTTCACCCATGAGGCCCGAAGGATGCGCCCCGATGGGATTGAAGTAGCGCAGAAGCACGACGTTCCATGCCGGATCAGCCACAACAAGCGAGCGCAATATCTCCTCGATCATCCATTTTGTCCAACCGTATGGATTGGTTGCGGGCTTCTTGGGAGAATCCTCAGTCAGAGGCAGACTGTCGGGATCGCCATACACGGTCGCGGAACTGGAAAAGACGATGGACTTGCAACCGTGGTTGCGCATTACGTCAACAAGCGCCAGCGTATTGCCGATGTTGTTTGAATAGTATTCGATGGGCTTCTCCACGCTTTCGCCAACGGCCTTGAAGCCAGCAAAGTGAATGACAGCCTCTATGGGGAACTCGTCAAAGATTGCATCGAGGGCGTCGCGATCAGCCACATCGGCGCGCACAAAGGTCAGTCGTTCAGCGGCATCCTCGCCCACGATCTGGTCGATGCGGTCGAGAACCTTCTCGCTTGAGTTGGACAGATCATCCACCACCACGACCTCGTAGCCGCGCTGCAGCAGACACACTACCGTGTGACTTCCGATGAAGCCGCATCCGCCGGTGACCAGCACGCATGCGTCAGATGGTTGTTTGGTTTCGCTCATCAAAACTCCTCCACGTAAAGCATCGAGTGAATCAAACTAAGTATAGCGTTTAGAGGCAGCGCGATGTATCCAGCCAAACGTACTCCACAGGTGCACGCCAAAAGACGCGACGCAGTTCACGCCCCTGGCCCCTGAGCCAACCAGCAAGCGGCCCCGCACTCGCTCCGCCAGCTCGCTTCGTGAGTCGGCTGCTTGCCGACATGCGCAAGAGCCAGAGGTGTGAACTTCAACAGAGACGATGGCCTCTTCAGAGCCCACCTCAGGAGCAGTGGAACAAGTTCCCAGATGATTGCCTAGTGGAACGCCCCGCTAGGAATCCCGACGCGAAAAAAGCTTGCGCTTGGGCTTTTCCGCTGGTTGACGGTCACGATGTGCCACGACGTTGTGCGAACGGTCGTCTTCCCATTGCAGGTCAAAGAACGATGCCCACGGGTCACCGCGGCTGACCTCTACGCCATAGCGCGCATCGGAATGCGCCTGCTCCTTTCGCATGACAAACATGCCAAGCACGAAGAACAAGCCCGATGCAAACGCGGGGGCAACCCAAACGAGGTAATAGAGGATGTCACGCGTCTCGAGCAGCATGTCGAATATGCCGACGATAAAGATTGCGTATATCACCACCATGTGGAAGAGGCCCCATCGCCAGGCGGCGCGGCTCGACGCACGCGTACGGTGCTGGATAACTTCGCCCATGATGAAGCTATAGGGAACGCTGCCGATCGCAAACGGCATCAAAAAGAGAAACACCCAGTTGCCGCGTCCAATGCCACCATACTGCGAAAGTGCAGGACCCAACGCAGAAAGGCCGAAGAGTATAACGTAGGAAATCCACAACGGCACCATACGCCCAAACGATCTGCCCATACATCCCTCGCTTCATAACCATCTACACAACGTATAGAATAGGACAAACCGCATTGTCTGTGCAAGCACAAAACTCGACATTCCCCCAACAACGCCACCGTTCACACCCCTCGCCGACGCCCGGCCCGCACGCAGCTCCGCGCTGCATGCGGTAGCACGGGCGTCTGCCTTAAAACATCAACTCGTCGAAGGTATAGAACCCAGGCTCTGCGCCGAGGAGCCGCTTGCCACAGGCAACAGCCCCCGCCACAAAAATCTGACGACTTGCCGCGCGGTGCACAAGCGTGACTTCCTCATCGCTTCCAAAGAAATGCACCTCATGCGTGCCCGCCACGGTACCTCCGCGCAACGCATGCATGCCGATCTCGCGGGCGGGGCGCGCACCCACAATGCCTTCACGCCCATGCACAACCGCACAGGTCCCATCGGGATCTACCGCCTTGAGCAGGGCGACGGCAGTTCCCGACGGGGCATCGGCCTTCATCTTGTGATGGGTCTCCACGATCTCGATGTCCCACGCCTCAAGGGCTTTGGCTGCCTCGGCAGCGACACGGCGCAAGACCGCAACCCCCAAGGAGTAGTTCGACGACCATACCACGCGCGCGCTTCGCCCGAGACTTCTCAGCTGTTCCAAATCATCGGCCGAAAGCCCAGTGGTGCCGCTCACCAGAGAAGCTCCCGTGCGCTTCACGTAGGCCGCGACATGGGGCAATGCGGCAGGCTGAGAAAAGTCAATCACGAGATCTGCCGCCGGGGCGTCGGCATCGAGCTCGGTGACGTTGTCCACGTCGTAACCCGCGAGGAACTCAAGGCCGTCTTCCGCTTCCACAGAGGCCTTCACCAGCGAACCCATACGACCCGCTACGCCCACGACCACTAC
>CACXZL010000145.1 GCA_902772085.1 uncultured Coriobacteriaceae bacterium
TGATGGTGCTGCCGTAGGGGGCGATGGAGAAGTCCAAGACCTCACCTACCGTGGCGGTGCCTGAGTTCGAGTTGTTGTTTGGACTCGTGGACTGGCTATTGCCATGGCCGTTGCCGTAGTCGTTGAGGAACTGCTCAAAGTCCATGTTGCCGAAATCGTCGAGGAAGGGGTCCGTGTAGCCATGGTCTCCAAAGGGAAGCGTAGAGCTGCCGTGCGAGGAGCCGGCGTAGGTGGAACTCTCGGCAGCCGCGGAGATGATTGCCGAGCAGAGACCCCCCATCGCAGCCGAGAGAAGCAGCAGCGCTCCGATGGTGATGGCCGTGATGATGTAGGCAAATGGACCTGAGTTCGAGTTGTCGGGCGAGGTAGTGGCGCTCGCCGTCTCGATGATACGCGGTGTCGTGTCTTCAGTGCGCATGGTCTCCTCTTTTCTGAGCTTTGGTCGAACGAATCGATGGTACACCCTTCTGTGAACCGTCTTGAAAAAAAGCAGCGAATCCGTCCATAGCAAGCGGGGCGCGAATGCGAGGTGACGGTCTCCTAGAGATGCTCGTACATGAATAGTTGATCCCAGAGCGAGCCCACCGTGGCGGCCAGCCTCTCGTGCACGGGTTGCCACGCCATGCCGGCGAGCTCGTCTCGGCCAAACCAGCCGACTTCTGCGTACCCTTCGGCTTCGGGTTCGTGTCCTGGCACGAGCGTGGCGACGAAGCAGTCCATGGACCCGCTCGTCTGTGCATGCTCCACCTCTAGGGTCTCGAGCAGCCAGCTCGTGGAAAGCCTGCACCTGAGCTTCTCCTCGGCCATGCGTTTGCAGGCCGCCAAGGGAGCCTCTCCCTGCCTGATGGCGTCGCTTGGGAATTCCCAGGCGGCAGATTCCGCGTCGTTCTTGCAGCAGAGCACCTTGTCGTCCTTCCAGACGACGATAGATGCCATGTGGGAGCTCTCGAAACTCATGGTAATCCCTTTCGATTCTGGTGCGAATCGCTTTGGCAACGTGTACACTGTATGGCTATGCGAAGCTCATTATAGACAGCTCGCGAGAGTGACCATGCCAGACGAGGGAGAATCCATGGCAAATGAGTTCATGTACGATGCCAGCGCGGGATATCAGAGCACGCAGGCCTATGCCTCATCCAGTCGCGAACGACGGCGACAGCTGAATCGCTACAAGAAAGAATGCAACGTCTCCGACGAGCACATGTATCTGCTGCTCTACAAACAAGACCTCGAGATGGTGCCTCCCGAAGCGCGCAAGCAGGGCGATACGGCGACGTATGCCATGGTGGTCGTGGGGTTCTTGCTTCTCTGGAGCAGCCTGCAGGCTGCCATGAACTCTCGGGGAGGCGCAAACGTACCGCTCATCTTCCTCTCCGTGGGCTCGTTTGCGCTGGTGGCCGTCGTCTACTACACAGGCATGCTCAATCCCTACAAGCGAGCCGTCAAGAATCTCAACAAACGCCTGAAGGAGATGCCGGACGTGCCCGACTTCTACGAATGGAGCGCCCAGCACCCCTCAAAAGAGGGGCGCAAGGCTGGCAAGAGGCGCAGGTGAAGGTAGTCCACGCGTGACGTTTGGCGCTGCGGCCTGGTGGGGAGCACCCGCCTTGCGTCGTCAGCCGAGGCGGTCAGACTCCATGAGGTCTATCACGTCGTCGAGGCGCTCCACCACGACGGTTGCCAATTCACGGATACGGTCGTCGGGCTGGGCAAGATCGGGCACCATCACCGTGATGAAACCGCCGTTCGCGCCCGCCTCCACGCCGTTGAAGCTGTCTTCGAGCACAAGCGTACGTTCGGGAGCCGTGCCGAGTACCTTAGCCGTCTCGAGGAAGATGAGCGGGTCGGGCTTCCCGCGCCCGAGCGATTCGCCTGAGAGCAGGACGTCGAAATAGTGGTCGATATGCCCGTTTACGAGGTTCTTGCGAATGGCGTCCTTGGTGTTTGAGGAAGCTACGGCCAGCGGGATGGCACAGTCGTGCAGGTACTCCAAAAGGTCGTCCAAGCCGGGCTTCTTGGGCACGCCCTCTTTTTCGATGCGCCCATGCACCATGCGCTTCTCTTCGATCCAGATCTCCTCCACCGGAGCGTCGTCACCGAGGTATCTGCGTAGGGCGGCGTGCATGGTGTCGCCGGCGCATCCCCTCACACCCGCGACCATCTCGTCCGTCACGCGGTCTTGCATGCCAAACTTCGCACATACCGGCGCCCAGCATGCGCCCCAGACGGGCTCCGTGTCAAACATAAGGCCGTCCATATCAAAAATCACACCCTGTACCATGAGGTCATCCCCTTTTCAAATCTTTTCTTACAATTCTCACGTGGTACGTCTATAGTACTAGGGATTACCCGCTCATTATCTAGAAACATCGGCAAAGGAAGCAAACATGTACTCGTTCCACAGTACCGTGCGCTATAGCGAATGCGACACGAACTCCGTCCTCGCGATACCGGCGCTCATAAACTATTTGCAGGACTGCTCAACGTTTCACGTAGAGTCGGTGGGGCATGGCATCGAGTACTGCCGGGAAAGGCACTTCGCTTGGTTCATAGCCGCTTGGCAGATTCAAGTGGAACGGCTTCCGCACTTCACCGAGGACATCAAGGTGACCACGTGGAGCTATGCGAAGCGGCCCACGCTGGCAAACCGCCTCTTCACGATAGAGACCGCCGATGGCGAGCTGCTGGCCCAGGCCGACTCGCTGTGGTTCCCGTTTGACGTAGTGGAGAACCGAGTACGGCGCATACCCGAGGAGGAGTTCGACTACATCAAGGACGAGGACGTCCCAGTGTCGCTGCCCCCCACGCGGCGGAAGCTGAAGCTTCAGGGAGACTCGCGGCGTCTCAGGCCCATCGAGGTGGTGGAGCATCATTTGGATTCAAACAACCACGTCAACAACGGCCAGTACGTGGCGATGGCGACCAACGCCGTCAAGACGCAGGATGCGGACTTTGCACCCTATAGGATCTGCGCGCAATACAAGAACGCGGCGAAGCTCGGCGACGTCGTGGTGCCGCATCTCTATGCAGAGGAAAGGGGCTATGCCGTCGATCTCGCGGATGAAGAGGGCAAGTCCTACGCCATCGTGCGGATGGAGCGTCGTTAGCATGGCCGCGCGCTATGAGTAGGTCGGTCGGCGCCGGTGGCACCAGGCACGTGCTTGCGGCAAGTCTGCGCGCGGCTGTGCCCGTGATGCTTGGCTATGTCGTCATAGGGTTTCCCTGTGGGCTTATGGAAGACAGCATCGGCTTCTCTCCGCTGCAATGCTTCCTGCTGTCCAGCACCTTCTATTCTGGTGCGGGGCAGTTCATGATCCCAAACATGTGGCTTGCCGGAGCGCCGCTGTACTCCATCATCGCGAGCGTCTCGTTTGTAAACACCCGACAAGTGCTCTACTCTGCCGCGTTCTCCCCGTTTTTCAGTGGCGTGGGCAAGGTGCTCTCCTTTCTCTTCTCTGCCACGGTGACCGACGAGAGCTTTGGCGTAAACATGGATCGTTTTCAGACGGATGGGGGATGGACCGCGCTCCACGGCCTCTTCGTGAATCTCTTCTGCATGTTTACCTGGGCGAGCGCGAATGCGGTGGGATGCGCCTTGGGTGCCGTGCTCGACCTGCCCCTTGCCATCACCTCGTTTGCGATGACAGCGATTTTCATATGCCTGCTGGCGGGACAGAAGATGACGAGGCAGACGGCGGTCGTGATGGCCGTCTCCGCAGCGGGCGTTGCCTTTTGCAAGCTGGTGGGTCTGGGCGGGCCGGCCATTCTTCTAGGTGCCGTGGCGGGCGTCATAGCAGGCATGTTTGTGAAGCCAGGGGGAGGGGAGAGCGCATGAGCGCAAACGAGTTTCTCGTACTGTACGTATGCGTGCTCTGTACCATGCTCGCATGTCGCTGCATCCCCCTCTTCGTGCTGAGGGGTCGGGAGCTTTCGCCACGGGTGAAGGAGGCCATTGGACTGATTCCGTCCGCGGCCTTTGCGGCGCTCGTCGCAAACGACCTCTTCCGACCTGGCGCATTTGAGACGGGTATCCTTGAGGGGCTCGTGCCGTTTGCCGCGGCAGTGCCGGTGCTCATCGTCGCCCGAAAGACCGGCTCGCTCATATGGAGCGCCCTCGTGGGCATGTGTGCCTACGCGCTCTTGCTGCTTTTCTGAGAGATTCCAGCCTAGCCAGAGCGGAAGCCGCTAGTTCGTTTTTGCGATCTCGAACCTCACCTCGAGCTCCATGTCGAGGTGGCTTACGTTGAGCTCTATGAGCTCCTTCATCATTGTCTCCTGGTCGTCCGCGAGTTCGGAAGACGTCTCCACGATGGCGACGAGGCGCTTCTGCAATTGGTTGTTTTGCTCGTCGAATTTGTGATTCTCGCCAATCTGAAAGCCGACGAGCTGCGGACATACGGTCCTGAGCTCCTTCGTGGTGTACTCGGTCTCGTAGGGATCTTGCGTCTCAAAGACGCTGCCTTTCTCCGCAATCGACCTCTGCACGAGCATCGCGGAGAAAAACAGGCACGGAATGGCAAAGATGACCGAGCACACAATGAGGCGCATGCGAATCTTGTGAGACTCGGCATAGGCCTTTTCCAACTCTTCCTTGGATATGATTCCTTCGGCAGTTTTCTCGACCTTCATGGGTACGTGAAGCGAAATGAAGACGAGCTCGGCCCCAAAGGCGATGAAGACGACGTTGATCAAGAACTCGTAAAGGGCCGACAGGGAAAAGGCTATATCTCGCATTGCGATGCCATAGCCCGTGGCACAGAGCGGGGGCATCAGGGCCGTTGCCACGGCCACGCCCGCTATGAGCGTGGAAGGCTCTTGTTTGCGAGAGAAGCCCAGGGCGCCGGCAAAACCGCCCACGAGTGCGATGACGACGTCCCATATGGTGGGGTTTGCGTTTGTGAGCAGCTCAGACGTCTGATTCGACAAGGGCGAGATGCTGAAGTAGAACGTCGAGGTGAAAAGGCACACCACCATCTGCAGCAACAGACCCTTTATGGCTTCTTTCAGGAGCAGGGCGTCTAAGCTCGCGATGGAAAAGGCGATGGCCAAGACCGAACCCATGAGCGGGCATATGAGCATTGCTCCTATGATGGCCTCTACCGAGTCTACGTTGAGGCCAATGGATGCTATGATCATGGCTGCTATGAGCTGACATACGTGCAGGCCATCGATGCGTGCGCCTTCGTCGATACGTGCTTTCAATACTTGAACATCTGCCTGACTTTTGCTCATATTGAAAAAGAGGCGAATCGCAGATCCAAAAGAACGTTCTTCCATCAAGTTTCCTCCGGTCGGCATGCGCGGCTGAGGGTAATTGTACTGTAGAAATAGGGTAGTGTGTATGTGTCTACGGGAATTGTTCTGAGCAAATCGCGACTTCTGTTGCAGTTCACACCCCCGTCACCGCGTCCGGCCAGAAAGCGGCGACTCACGAAGTGAGCGAGCGAAGCGAGCGCGGAGCCGATTGCTGGCCAGGCGCGGTGATGGGGGTGTGAACTGCAACCGACTTCTTCGCTCAGCTACAATATGACAATGGTATAGTGA
>CACXZL010000146.1 GCA_902772085.1 uncultured Coriobacteriaceae bacterium
CAGCGTGGCGCGCGTCCGGAAGGCGCACGCCTCCATCACATGGTCCCTCTGCACTTCTTCACTGCCGTCGAGGTCCGCTATCGTGCGCGCCACACGGGCGATCCTCACGATGTTTCTCCCACCAAGGCCGAGCCTCTTTGCCATTCCGTCTAGCGTCGCGCCGGCCGAGCCGTCAAGGCGTAGCTCGGGGACGTTCCTCCTCTCGTCAGGCTTTCCGTCATCACGGGCACGTCGCCATGAGGCATAGTCTCTCGCTTCCTTGACCTGCTCCGCCATGTCGTGAGAAGAGATTCCCCGCTCCCCGCTGATGATGCGAGACGAAGAAGGGCGCCCGACGTCCACAAGGACGTCTATGCGATCCATCAGCGGCCCCCCTATGCGCGCCTGGTACGCCTCTATGCGCGCCGCGCTGCACGTGCACTGATGGTCGGGATCTCCCAGAAAGCCGCACGGACAGGGATTCGCTGCCGCCACCAACAAGAAGTCGCAGGGAAAGACGTACGTGCCATCGACCCTCACCAGACGGACCTCATGCTCCTCTATAGGCTGCCTGAGCGCTTGCAACACGCTCGGCCCAAACTCAGGCAGTTCGTCCAAGAAGAGCACGCCATGATGTGCAAGCGAGACCTCTCCCGGCCTTACCGGACGGCCCCCTCCCACAAGACCCCCCTTTGATATGGAATGGTGAGGCGCCCTAAAGGGGCGCTCCGCGTTTTTCACCGAGACGAGGTCTTGGCCCGCCACCGAATGGATGAGCATCGTCTCGACTCGCTCCTCCTCGCTCAGGGGTGAGAGTATGGTGGGCATCCGCTTCGCCATCATGGATTTCCCGGCTCCCGGAGGACCCACCATAAGCAGTCCGTGATTGCCTGCCGCGGCGATCACAAAGGCCCTCTTTGCCATCTCCTGGTCCACCACGTCGGCGAAGTCAGCTTGGGTGCCCCTTGCAGGGTCATGGGGCTTGTCTACCGAATCTGCGCTCGGAAGAAGCGGTAATTCCTTGACTCCGTCTCTCAGCTGAGAGAGGTGCCTGATAACGCGCACGTTGGTTCCCTCGGTATCCAGCACGCCCTCTGGCCCCACGAGCGTGAGTCCGAGGGAGTCCGCGAGCATGCGATACGCCACCAGCCCCCGTATGTCGCACACCTCGCCAAAGAGTCCGAGCTCTCCCACAAAGAGGCACTCGTCAAGGCCCTCTCGCGGAATCTGGCCCGTACCGGCCAGTATGGCCACGGCTATGGGAAGATCGAAGCCGGTGCCCGTCTTTTTCAGCTCGCTCGGTGCAAGGTTGACGGTAAAGTGCACGAGCGGCCACTCAAACTCGCATCCTTTGCAGGCACATCGTACGCGGTGTCGGGATTCCTGCACCGCCACGTCAGGCTTTCCCACAATGGTCACCCCAGGCATGCTTTGGGAAGTGGTGACCTCCACCGTTACGAGATGCGCCTCCACGCCCAAGAGCACAGCGGACCTCGTTGCATACGATTGACCCATGGCTACTCGTCCCACTCATAGGCGCAGGGATAATGGCGCAGCCGGGCATCGCATTCGCCCGTAAGCTTCACCGACACGACGTCGAATCGCACCGTATCGTACTTCGTCTGACGGGAAAGATACATGAGGGCGAGCTTTCGGTACCTGTTTTGCTTGCGAAACGTCACGGCGAGCTCTGGGTTTATCTGCACGTCGTCCGGATCGGCAATGCGGGTCTTCACCTCCACCAGGGCCAGCATGCCATCCGTCTCGGCGATGATGTCCACCTCCCCATAGCTGCAGCGCCAGTTCCTCTCCAAGATCTCGAGCCCCTTCGACTCGAGAAACAAGCACGCAAGGTCCTCTCCGTAATTACCCAGCTGCTTTTTGCCACACTGTGTCAAAGGCTTTTTGAGACCGTTGCACTCGCAGTGCAGCGTTATCTCCCTCATATCGTCATCTGTCGGCACTATCCTTACCAGACCAGAAACTGCCATACGTCCTCCTTGTCATCGAATGGGAGAAACAGATTGGCAGAGGCATTTCGCACGAAACTCCCCGTAATTCGCAGGTATTACCTCGCAAAATGTAGAAAAGCCCTTGTTTGATCCAAGAGCTTGAGGACAAAGGAGGGTATATGTTTGACTATTTATCTATGCAGTCTTGAGCACCCTCTCAAAAGAGACGAGGTGTCTCCACAAAGTTGCCACAAAAGCTCTTTCGATGGATGCTTGTGAGACCATGCTCGCGTATGGCGGCTATATGGTCCGCAGAGGCATAGCCCTTGCACTCGTCCAGATGGTACGCGGGATACTCGCTGGCATATGCCACCATCCGTGCGTCGCGCGTCACCTTTGCAACGATGGATGCCGCTGCTATGCACGCTATGCGGGCATCGCCCTTTACCACGCACAGCTCACGAGGATGCACGTGCACGGGATTTCCGTCTATGAGCACCTTGTCTGGCTCAACGCCCGACTCTGCGATGGCTTGGGTCATCGCTTCCCGAAGCGCACACGCCATGCCCACCTCATCGATGCGGGAAGGCGGAATGTGGGCGATTCCTATGGCTGAGGCAATCTGCTCGATCTGCTGAGCAAGCACCTCGCGACGCGCCGGCGTAAGCTGCTTCGAGTCGTTGATGCCCCACACAGGCTTATCTAGTGGGAGCGCCACCGCCGCTACGGTGAGCGGACCGGCAACTGCGCCTCTGCCGACTTCGTCCACGCCCAGAACGACTCCCTCGCCTCCCAGCTCACGTTGCAGCGCATACATCGCTGCCACGCGCCCACGCTCTTCCTTGCCTCGTTCCACGCGCTTCCTTGCCCGCGAAAACGCCGCTTGCACTTGTTTGCGAGGATCGTCCGCATAGCGCTTCTCCAAGGCAGCGAGCTCGTCTCCGTCGGCACTCGCTATAAGCGCGGCCAACTCCTTTGCGCGCATCATCCCCATGTCCGACATACGAATGCTCCTCTACAGACTCATGACAAAAAAGGGAGACATGCGAATCAACATGCCTCCCCTTCGTAGATACTCCGTTTGCCGTCGCAACGACTACATGCGCTTCTCGCGGATGCGAGCAGCCTTGCCCACACGATCGCGCAGATAGTAGAGCTTTGCACGACGTACCTGACCATGACGTACGACCTCAAGCTTAGCGATCTTGGGGCTGTGAAGAGGGAACGTGCGCTCAACGCCCACGCCGAAGCTTATCTTGCGAACAGTAAAGGTCTCACGAGAGCCGGCACCGCTCATACGGATGACGTCACCCTGAAATACCTGCTCACGCTCACGCTCGCCCTCGCGAATGCGATAGTGGACCTTCACGTTGTCACCAACGATGACTTTGGGGATGTCGTCGCGAATTTGCGCATTCTCAATCCCTGCGATGTAATCGACTGCCATAATAATCCTTGTCTCTAGAGGTGTCGTCGCACTGCGAAACGACACATAGCCTTACACACAAGCTTGAAGTATACAAAACCGCCCAGCTTTATGCAAGTAGAAAGTTCTTTGTGCGCAAAACCCGGACAAGGGTGCAGGGTCATGCCCCGAACCCGCCCCCTTGTCTTGTCCTATCGCACAGGCCTGTCGCCCTTCATCGACCTCTTGCGCTCATACATGCTTCTGTCGGCACGGCGGAAGACTCCTTGAGCATCTTCGTCCCGCTCCTCGTCATACAAGGCATAGCCCAATGCCGCAGACACGCGCTCCCACGGCTTCAAGCCATCTGCGCCGTCTTTCTGGGTGGCCTCCACAGCCTCGTTGAACTTGTTGGCCAATTCCGCGACGTGATCGTAGTCGGCGTTCCTGAGCACGACCGCAAACTCGTCTCCTCCAATGCGAAACACCGGCGAATGCGAAAACACGTCACACACCAAATGGCTGAGCTTCACGATGGCCACGTCGCCGCATTCATGACCATATGCATCGTTTATGCCCTTGAGGTCATTCAAGTCAATAATCGCAATTCCAAACGCACGGCTTCCGTTTGCCAGCTCCGACTCGATGATCTCCATTTCTTGGTCATACGCCATTTTGTTGCGCAGTCCGGTAAGGGCGTCCTTGTGGGCGAGGTCGTTGAGCAAGATGGCCCGCTGCCTTGTATGTACGAGCTGGGTACGCGTCTCCACCAAGTTGTCTATGTATCCGTCGATGTCGCGCTCCATCTGCACCATGGAATGATAGAGGTCTTCTATCTCGTCCTTCGTGTGTATGTCCAATGCCTCGAACGTGCTGAGGCTCCTTTGCTTTGGATCACAGTAGCGAGAAGCCGTCGATGACAGCTCGTCGAGGGGACGGGTGATGAATTTTCTCGCAAAGAGACTCGTTATGACGCTAACCACCACCGTGAGGCAAATCAAGGCGATCGAGAGCGAAAACACATACTCGGCCTGATGCTGCTTTATGGTCGCCATGGAGATATCTACCGCGGCGTAGCATATGACCTTGCCGTTCTCGTCACGCACAGGAGCCCCGGCCGTTACAAGCCACCCGTATTCCTCGGTATTTGTGATATAGGCAGGAAATCCCGCCGTCGGATCGCTGAGCACCTTCTCGTTGAAATCGTAGAGCGGATCGATGCACCCGACGGGACATGGGTCTTCATCTGCCGCATCCACAAGATACATGCAGGTCTTGTCCTCGGGAACGACCAACCAAATATAGAAGCATTCGACGTCGTTCACCTCTTGCAAGCCATGCAGATGCGCAAGCAGCTCACGATACTCCGGCGTCTCCGCGATATCTGCGAATCGCCCCACGTAGGCATTGAATTCCGGGCTGCCCCACTCATCGCTCAGCACCTTTTCGTCCGTGGCGTCATAGACGGATTGCGCCGCGTCCGCAAGCTTTTGTGCCTTTGGCGCGTCTATGGTGCGCGCAACCGTTGCGGCCAACTCGTTCGCCTTGGCCATGTAGTGCTGCTCGTTCATCGTGTCTATGACGCCGTAGCTGATGGCAATCGCCACACCGCTGAGAACGATCGCAAACACGATCAGAAGCAGCACTATCTTCTTTCCCAACGTGAATCTCAAGGAAGCTCCTCATACAGACAACACTTCAGCCATGAGATTATACGACAGTTTCTTACATCAAACACAAAAACATGTCACCACCGATGAGGGGTCTTCGGGTGAGCCTATGGACTCCGGATAGCCGGAATCCATGACGCGATAGAAGAAGCCGTTGTTTCCCGTCGGTCCTAGGCTGTGCCATTCGAAGGGGTAGGGAGTGCGATACCACCAGGGAGACGACCCCGTGGAAGCCGCCAGCGAGAGGAAACCGCCCGCTGCATCCGATCCCGTCACGCCGGCCTGCGCAAAGACCTCGTATTGGTCGCCTTCGGCATTCAACAAACCATCTACGTCCTCGTAGCCACGCCGTTGGCGAAACTCCTCGACGTCCCACGTGACGTCCCCGCATACCTCGTGAACTGATGGAACCCAGAGCTTGTCTGACGTCTCCGTGATGCTGTCGAAGCTTTCAGTGAGACCCACGTTGTTTGTGAGTTTGTTTACCGGCACGACGACGCCCATCAGCTCTTTCTCAAACATCGAGG
>CACXZL010000147.1 GCA_902772085.1 uncultured Coriobacteriaceae bacterium
CTGCAGATAAAGTATGACGTGCCCATGCGGGAGATTCTTGAGCGCGGCTATATGCACGGAGGGGAGCTGTATTGGTGGCACGATGGGTGCGGCGTGAGGCTCTTCCCTCCCAGCATCGTGAGCCGTATGCTTCGCGTGGAGTGTCTGGACTATAGAGACGGTGCCATCAGTATTTCGGGCTGGAGCGACTTCTTGTGTGAAGAAGCGCGTCCCGGCATGCGGATTGTGTTTCGGATGGGTGGCGCCGACTACGAAGCAGCGTACGTGAGGGATGAAAACCAGCAGATAGGGACGGTATTTCGCGAAGACAGCCTCTATCGTCAGGGATTCAGCGTGAGGCTGCCGTGGACTCCCGCGTCACGCGCGGTGGTAGAGGCAAGGATCTGCTTCTGCGGCAGGGAGTATCCAGCATGGTTCTCGTTCGGCGAGGACGTGGGCCTCGACGAACGTTTGCGGGATTCGTACTGGCATCATGACGATGTGCTCTATCGCGTCCAGCCTGTGGCACCGGATCGCAATCGCATCGTGGCAAACCGTTACGACCTGCCTCACCACATTGCTTTCAAGTCTCGCCTTGCCTTGAATGGGCATCGAAGATGATGCGTTTTTGTCGATTGAATCGATTGCAAGTTTCTTCTGGCCAACAGGTATTTTACCGTTTTTGATATTTCGATTGTATGGTAGCTATTTTATCTACCATACAATCGAAATATAAGTTTCGGTCATTTCCCAGTTAGTATTCCTGAAAGTCGCATCCATTGTATGTTTTTCGCGACCGCGAATCGGCGGAAGCGGCCTTAGTTTCGGCCCTTATGTACGCCATAAGGTGTTTGGCACCGTTGACGGTGCCGCTGATGATCAAACGCTGGGCCTACAACACCTCTGCGATGGATGCGTCCAGCTCCACGGTGTCGCTTTGGCTCGTTGCGACGTCTGCGCTGGCGTCGTACGAGGGTGAAATCGCGGGAACGAGGCCATTGAGTCTCTGGAGGAAGGCGGCCATGTCGGCGCGGGCGACCTTCTCGAGCGGACGGAATTCCCTACCGCCTGGAACCTGCCATCCGGTGGAGACCCCAACTGCCGCGAGCCAGCGGATGTCCATCTCGTGTGGTGTCGTGCTTGTCACATCCAAGAAGTCGTCGGCGCCAAGGGTCTGCCTGCCCGTGAGACGATACATGCGTGCGAGGAAGGCGGCCATGTCGGCGCGGGCGACCTTCTCATACGGACGGAATTCAAACGTACCGTCCTTCATGTCCCAACCCTTGGAGACTTCGTTTTCCGCGAGCCAGAGTATCTCTCGGTAATGAGGGGTCTTCTCGCTCACGTCGCGGAAGGTGGCTTTCCCCGTTGGCTGCCAAGAGTCATCTACTATGCCCCAGAGTTTGCCCAGCCGATACAAAAACGCGGCCATGTCGGCGCGGGCAACCTTCTCGTACGGTCGGAAGGTGTGGTCGTCCCAACCTTTTGAGATCTCTGCCTCTGCGAGCCATTCGATGTCGCTTGCATGAGCGGTCGGCTTGCTACCCACCTTGAACACATCGGTGAAGGGGGTGAAGCCAGCCTTGGTGCGAAGGTCGAGGATAAGCTTCTGAGCGGCGGGGTCGTCTATGCGGAGCACGCTGCCGTGGCGGTTGGGAAGAGCGTCGCCACTTGCGTCAATGGTTGCGATGGGCTTCGGTGCCGTCCAGCTGCCGTCAAGAGACTTCGTTGTTTGATAATATATACCTGTCATTCCGATGCCGTTTGCATCTTTGAAGTCCGCGAGTTTGTCGGTGTAGAAGAAATACGTACCGTCGTTGCTCCTGGTGAGGCATGGTCCCTCGTAGCCGGTGACGACGTTGGCGTTTACCGTCCTCCATGCATCGGCATTTCCTGCGTTGTTGAGATCGTCGATCTCGAAGATGTAGTTTTGCACGCCGTTCTTCTTTATAGAGAGGTAGTATTTGCCGTTCTCCTTGTAAAGCGACGGGTCAATCCAGTTTTGGTCTGCGACGGGGAGATTGATGCGGGTGAAGGCGCCAGAGTTGCCTGAAGGCTGTGCGTCGAGGTTGGGGCCTTTGCACCATTCTTGGTAGGTGTCGCACTCAGGGTTGCGTGCAAGATCGGTAATCCTTGCGATATAGGGCTGCATGAAGTCGTTCTGGGCATCTCCGTGAAAAGCGCCGTAGTAGCCGAGCGGCACGACCAGCCAGCAATCGCCGTTGTCGTCAAAAAGAAAATCAGGACCGGCGCAGTCGAACTCGCCGTTGGTGAGCTTTCCCTTGGTGTCCGGCAAGGGGTCGACGTTGCCTGCGACTCCTGCGGGCTTTCGGGGGAACGACCAGTTTTCCAGGTCGCGCGACGAGCCAAACATAGGACGGAATTCATCTATGCCGTCTTTGTTTTCGTCTGGGGTATCTCCCGAGAGCATCCAATAAACGCCGTCCTTGTAGCCGAGACCGGGATCGTGCAGGGAATAGACGTCCCAGTTGAACCTGCTGTCGTCTTTTACTATGCGGCCATCTCTGTCCTTTGCCTGATAGGCAACGGAGATTCGCTCGAAGCGTATGCCATCGCGGGACACATATACATAGTCGGAGCAGCCATCGGTGCGATCCATGAAGGTGGCGAGGTACATGCTTTCTTCCGACAACGCGGTGGCGGGTAGAAGCGCGCAGGCACACAGCACGGCAAAGAATGCCAGCAGCATGCGCCCAGACCTGTGGTGACGAGCATGAGAGTAGATCATACGATACCTCCAGATTCCTTTTTATCAAAGTTTTCAGGATTCGGATAGTATAGCATAGGAGCTTGAGCCGCACGCGAGGCGGCGCGAGCGCAGGGACGTGTCGGTAGCTTCGTATGACCATTCTTTTGTGATGGAGTGGTACATTGGGGAGTCGTGGTACATTGTATGGGTGTTTCGATACGAGAGTCGAATGGGGTGCACAGATGAATGCTGCCGATGGGACCTATACTCCTTTTCGGAGGGTGGCGCTTGTAGGCGCCATTGCCAATCCAAACATGGGCGACGAGGCGATTCTGCATGAGAATCTCCGGCTCATAAAGAGGATGTTTGGCGAGAACTGCATCGTGTACGTTTTTACGAAGGATGCGTCATATACGGCTCTGCATGTGCAGGAGCAAGGGGTTGTGCCCGTCGACTACTTGCATAGGATCACGAAGGAATGCCTCTACGACCTGGGAAAGATATGCGCGCGGCATGAGGAGCTCCTTGCTTACGACCCAGGGGAGGGCGACGACTCTGACTTCGAGGCGATTCATGACATCATGCGAAGCGTGGATGTCTTCCATATCGTGGGTGGCGGCTATCTCAACGGCATCTGGCCCGACATGCTCGAAGAAGTCCATGTGCTCACCCTGCTGGCCCAGCGCTACGGCGCACGCGTCCTTGCGACGGGCATAGGCGTGTATCCCCTCAACGAGGACGTCGCGAACCGCGTGCTCGACGTCGTGCGGGCATGTGAGGTCGTGGATTTCCGCGATGGGAGCATGGACGAGCTGACGAAGTTCATTCCGAATGCGGACCTGGGCGACAAGGTGCAGATGACGACCGACGATGCGGTGCGCTTCGGCATGCTTGCGCCAAACGAATGGCGTCCGGCCCTGCCCGCAGACATCGTACACGCGCGCAACAAACGCTATGCAGTTGTATGTCTGCACAACGATCCAGCCATAGTGGACGCTGGTGCGGCGAAAGTGATCATATGCAAGGTTGATGCTGCCATGCGAGATGGCGTCGTGGAACACGCATATCTGCTTGCGTTTGAGCCAGGCGAGCGAGGGGTCTACGCCGCGGTGCTTGAGTGTGTCGAGGATGCCGCCGAGCGCTTTAGCGTGATCAGCCTGGTAAACATGGATCCTTACGTCGCGTGGTATCTCATCGCGCATGCATATGTAAATCTCGGCACCCGCTATCACCAAGCTGCCTTCTCGTTGGCTGCGGGGGTGCCGGTCTTCAGCATCGCCATTGACCAATACTACATCTACAAGTTGGGTACGATTCATCAGACGTTTGGCTCTTCGAGCTACGCTCTGGCTGAGGATTTCGAGGTTGCCCAGCTTGATGCGTTCATGCAGGGTTTGCCACGGCTGAGCGCCGAGCTTCGCGCAGCGGCTCCCGAGGTGGATACGCGTTGGCACCGCAAGCTTCAAGCCATGTGCGAGGTGTATGCGGGAGACGACGCTTCGAGCGACGTCCTCTTTGTGCGGGCGGCAAGCCCCGCACCTGCCAAGGTCTCGGTCATCATTCCTATCTACAACATGCAGGACTACCTGAGGCAGTGCCTTGACAGCGTACTCGCGCAGAACTTGGACGACATTGAGATCATCTGTGTGGACGACGGCTCCACTGACGCCACGGCGGCCATCCTGTATGGCTACGCCGTAAGAGACGGACGCGTGAAAGTCATAACGCAGAAGAATCAGGGGGTAAGTGCTGCTCGCAACGCAGGCCTCAGGATGGCGACGGGCGAGTTCGTCTACTTCGTGGATCCTGACGACTGGCTGCCGAGCAATGCTGTGCTGTCTACGCTCTACTGGGCGGCCAAGGAGCATGGAGTCCTTGCCTCCTGTGGAGGCTTCCTCGAGATGACGAACGGCGGCACGGGCGCAGTGAATTCAAACTGGGTGGATTCGCAGGCCGGCTATGAGATTCAGCGAGAGGGATTCGTGTCTTATCGGGACTTCCAGTTTGACTACGGCTGGATCCGCTTCCTCTACGACCGCA
This sequence comes from uncultured Coriobacteriaceae bacterium, assembly GCA_902772085.1. Taxonomy (GTDB): domain Bacteria; phylum Actinomycetota; class Coriobacteriia; order Coriobacteriales; family Atopobiaceae; genus RUG440. The sequence continues at coordinate 4,730 of CACXZL010000147.1, forward strand.
CGACGCTGATCTCAAACGAACTGTGGTTTGAGGACAGGCTCTTCTATGAGGACCCCGTATGGTTCGCAAAGACCATGCATGTCATCGGCAGCTTCTATGCCGTCGACGTACCTGTGTATTGCTACCGAACGGGCTACAAGAGCCTGCAGATCTCATATGAGAAGACGGTAGATCTGGTGCGCGGCCTCAAGGACATGCTCTTGTTTGCGCAGGAGCATGGCTACGAGAGGCTGTGGTCTCTCACGTACTGGCGTGCCACGCATGACTATGCGTCCATCATCGCGCCGCATATCGTTGAGGAGCGGCGCGACAAAAGACTCGACGATGCGCTGGAAGAGCTAGAGCAGGCGGTCGTCGCAGGCGGGGGCGACAAGCATACCGTGCGCACGATCCTCAACGCCTCGTTCAATGCCCGGATTGCGGCGGAGCGGGAGGCGGGGCGCGCCGCAGTGCGTGCGGCAGAGCGCGCCGCAGAGCGTGCCGTTGCCGAGCAGTCGGCTGCTGCCGAGAGACGTGGCTTCAGGGCGGGCCTTTCGGAGGTGCGTTCCTCAAAGACGTACAAGCTTGGCAACGTCTTTGCCGTGCTGCCGCGCAAGGTGAAGGAGAGCCTACCTCCTGACGTGCGCAAACGCATGCGCAAGACCGTAAACAAGCTCAAGAGGAAACACTAGGGTGGGGAGAGAACACATGGCCACACACGACAACGGTCCGGCGGTAAGTATCGTCATGCCCATTTACAATCCCGGCGAGTTCTTGTTTCAGAGCATGGACAGCGTCATGAACCAGACGTTCGCGCAAAGCCAAACGGAGGCTACGGGCATGCGATGAACGTGGGCATGAGTGCCGCGACGGGCGAGTACGTGATGATTCTTGAGCCCGACGACTTCATGGAGTACAACATGGTCGAAGCGCTGTACTCCACCGCAAAAGAGCTTGACTGCGACGTGGTGAAGTCGAACTACTGGTCGTATAAGGGCAGCACGGGCACCAACGAGTTCACGGATGTGCTGTTTGACAAGACCTGCGGCATCGTGACCAGTGCGCTCGAAGATCCCAAAGTCGTGCTCATCCGTCCGTGCATCTGGACGGCCATCTATCGTCGGCAACTGCTGGTGGACAACGCGATTCGCTTCAACGAGACTCCGGGTGCGGCGTATCAGGACACGGCGTTTGCCTTCAAGGTGCTTTCGTCGGCGAAGCGCATCTCGTTCTTGCACGACGCGTATCTGCACTACCGTATAGACAACGAGGCCTCTTCGGTGAAGTCGTCGGGCAAGATATACAACGTATGCGATGAGTTCGCTGCCATGGAGAGCTTCATCTGCACCAGACGCGAGCTGCGCGCGCACCTCATGCCCATCTTGCAGGTGCTCAAGTTCGATACGTATATGTGGAATCTGAATCGTATCGCCGACCAGTACAAAGCGGAATTTCGCGACCGCCTCTCGCTTGAGCTGCTGAAGGCCGAGTATGATGGTTTCCTCAAGCGGGAACTCTTTGACGACGCGCGTTGGGAAGGCGTGCAGGCCTATATACGAGACTACCGCACGCCACACGAGGCGTAAGGACACTGGTCGCTGACGCGGCCGCTGGGACGTGGCGTCAGGGTCTCGTCCTGGCGGCCAGCGCTGGAAGGCAAACCCACTGCCGTTCAGGTAGGTCTCGCGCATGGGGTGGCAACCGAAGGGGAGTACATCATAGTGGGGGACATCTTATTCGATATCATAGTGCAGCCCATCATCTATATTATTGAGTTTGGGTTTTCGCTGATCTATGACTTTGCGCAGAGCGAGGGCGTGGCCATCATAGGCGTCAGCATACTCGTGAATCTCCTTTGCATGCCGCTCTATCGCATGGCGGATGAGCATCAGCAGGCCATGCGCGAGAAGCAAAAGTCCATGGAGCGCTGGATCGCCCATATTCGGAAGCACTTCTCGAAGGACGAGCGCTACATGATGCTTTCGGCCTACTATCGTGAGCAGGGATATCATCCTGCGAAGGCGCTTGTTGGATCGCTCTCGCTTCTTTTTCAGATTCCATTCTTTATGGCGGCATATACGTACCTATCGCATCTGGACATGCTGCAAGGCGCGTCATTTCTCTTCTTGAGGGACCTGTCGGCTCCGGATCGGCTCGTGGTGTTTGCCTCGCATGGCATCAACGTTTTGCCGGTGGTGATGACGCTTCTCAACCTCGTGTCTACGGCCATTTATACGCGGGGCCTTGCACTGCGCGACAAGGTGCAGGCCTATGGCCTCGCCGTGCTCTTTCTCGTGCTTCTCTACAAGAGTCCATCGGGCCTGGTTCTTTACTGGACGTGCAACCAGGTGTTCTCGTTGGTCAAAAACATCTTTACCAAGATGGTGCCAGACTACCAGGAATGGACGGTGCTCCTTGCGGATGCCAGCGTGCTTGCAATTCTGGTGTGGTTGGTGTCCCACCAAAAGATCGTTTCCGTGCGGGACGCGATCGTGATGGTCGCCTTGGTGGGCGTGGCCGTGTTTTTCACGAGTCTCGCCCTTCGCAGACCCGTCGTCCGCAAAGGTGCCCACGTAAGGGAAAAGGTGGGACCTCAGGCACATAACCGCTCGAGGAAGATGACCGTTCAATTCTTCCTTGGAGCCGTCTTGCTTACGCTGCTCATGGGGATTCGCATTCCGTGCGGAGTGATTTCGTCGTCCACCGGAGAATTTGTAAACACGCATGCGTACGTCAATCCACTGGTCTATATGCTGCACGCGCTTCGCGTATGGGGTGGGCTGCTGGTGCTGTGGCTCGGCACGTACTTCCTGCTTTCTGGAACGTCGGGCAGCTTGGTCTTTGACGATGTGGTGGCATACCAGGACGTGCAGATGGTGGCCAGCGTAACGGTGACCATAGCCGCCGTGCTCTTGTTCGTCTATGTATGGCATCAATTCAATGCGGTGGTGACGCCGGCGCTTGCGATATTGTGCGTCGCCACGGTGGCGATTACGGTGCCAGACATCATAACGATACGAAAAGAGACGACAAACAAGTTCGATTCCGCCTCCGACTACGATCAACGCGAGTACGTAAACGAAGACGGCAGCGTCAAGCCGTTGTTTTCCCTCTCGCGAACGGGCAAGAACGTCGTGGTGTTGTTTTTGGACCGGGCCATAAGCGGGTATGTGCCGTACATGCTCAATGAACGACCTGAGCTGAAGGATCAACTTGACGGCTTCACGTACTATCCCAACACCATCTCCTACGGGAGATGCACGAACTTCGGGTCGCCGGCGCTGTATGCGGGATACGAGTACACGCCAAGCGCCCTCAACGCACGAAGCGGCGAGACGCTGGCGGCGAAGCACGACGAGGCGCTGCTGGTGATGCCCACGATCTTCAATTGGCTGGAATTTGACACGACGGTCATCAACCCCGCCTATGCGGGTACGTATTCCGAGACGACCAACCTCTCGATTTTTGACGGGCTTGAGCACGTTCATGCGCACAACGTGCAGGATACGTACTCTCAGATCGTGAGAGATGAGTATAAGGTTCCTACAACGGAGGATCGCAGCAAGAAGCGACAGGCCTTCTTTTTCTATCCGCTGTTTGTGACGGCGCCAGAGTTTTTGCGGGAGGGCATCTATGACGGTGGGGACTACCGCTTGACGTCTCGGGCCAATCCCCCTACCGCTGGCTTCATAAGCGAATGGTCGATGCTGCACCTGCTGCCGCAGCTTACCGAAGTCAAGGAGGCGGGCAACACCTACCTCAACATACGAAACAACACGACCCATCAGCCCTCGCTCCTGCAGCTGCCAGACTATGAACCGTCCATGTATCCTGAGAAGGACGACAATCTCTCCCGCTTCACGGTAGATGGAAAGAGCATGGCCGTAGACACGAAGCCTCGCCTCATGCATTACCATGCAAACATGTCCTCGCTCATACAGCTGGGCGCTTGGTTTGACTGGATGCGGACGCAGGGCGTATACGACAACACCCGCATCATCATCGTGTCCGATCACGGCTTTGGGCTGGCGCAGTTTCCCAACCAGTGGGTGGACAACAATCTCAACGTAGAGATGGTCAATCCGCTCTTCATGGTGAAGGACTTCGATGCCCATGGGTTCAACACCTCGTATGATTTCATGACCAATGCAGACACGCCCGTGATAGCGTTTCGCGAGGTGCTGAATGGTCCCGTGAATCCTTACACGGGGGCACCCATAACGGATGAAGAAAAATACCTGCATGAGCAATACGTCCCCACGTCGAACCTGTGGGACACGCTCACAAACAACGGCAACGTGTTTGACACGTCGGATGCGCCATGGTACGCGGTGAGTGGGGACATCTTTGAGCTGAGCAACTGGAGGCGTGTGGACAAATGATCAATTGCCTTGCTTCCTACATCGACCCCGGAACCGGCAGCATGCTCTTTACGTTGGTGATCGGTTTGCTGAGCGCGGGGTATTTCGTGCTTCGCAGCCTGATCGTGAAACTCAAGTTCATCGCGAGCGGAGGACGTGCGGGTTCGAGATCCTCCGAGCGCATGGACTATGTGATTTTCAGTGACCACAAGCGCTACTGGAACGTGTTTGAGCCGATTTGCGACGAGTTTGAGCACAGGGGCATCGAGGCGACGTTTTGGACGGCATCCCCAGATGACCCAGCGTTGAAGAAGCCCTACCAGCACGTGAAGTGCGCGTTCATAGGCGAGGGAAACAAGGCGTTTGCCAAGCTCAACCTGATGAGCGCCGTGATATGCCTCTCCACGACGCCTGGTCTTGACGTGTATCAGTGGAAGCGCTCCAAGGAGGTCGGCTGGTACGTGCATACGTTTCACACGGTGGGCACTGCGGTGGGATACCGCATGTTTGGCATGGACTTTTACGATGCCGTGCTGCTTGCCGGTGAGTTCCAGAGAGACGAGATACGCGAGATCGAGAGCTTGCGCGGGATTCCCGCAAAGGAACTCGAGATGGTGGGGTGCACGTATCTGGACTCCATGGCGAAGCGCCTGGAGACGGAGGGTGCGCAAAACAAGCTGGCACCCGTGAGGAATCTTCGCGTGCTGCTTGCCCCGTCATGGGGTCCAAACGGCATCCTGAGCGTATATGGCGAGCGCATCATTGACGCGATCTTGGATACTGGCTTTGATTTGGCCATACGGCCCCATCCACAGTCCCAGACGGCGGATCGCAAGATCCTGGACGCCTTGATGACGAAATACCCAAACGGAGGGCGCGTCTCGTGGAACTACGACAACGACAACTTCGCCATCTTGGACTGGGCAGATGTGATGATTACGGACTTCTCGGGCGTCATCTTCGACTACACGCTCGTGTTTGACAAGCCCGTGATCTATACCGAGGCAAACTACGACACAGCACTATACGATGCCGCATGGCTCGAGTCCCCGCAGTGGCGCTTTGAGGTGTATCCGACCTTGGGAGTGCCTCTCGACGAATCGCAATTCTCGCAGATGCGTGAGGTCATAAAGCGTGTGGTGGCCAGCAAGAATCTCCGACGCGGACGCGATCGCGCGCGTGAGGAGGCCTGGGCGCATCCGATGGAAGGCGCTTGTCGTACGGTGGACTATCTCGTACGCAAGCACGACGAGCTCGTGGCAAGCCAGGAGGCATAGGGGAGGGATCGCATGGCAAAGGTCGCATACGTTTCGGTCGCCTCGGACATTCTGCACGAGGGCATCCTCAACGTGATCGCGAAAGCCGCCGAGCTCGGCGAGGTGGTGATCGGCCTCATGAGCGACGAGGCCATCGCGACCTACAAGCGCGTGCCGCTTTTGTCCTACGCATCGCGTGAGAGGGTATACGCAAGTCTGGCAGACGTGTCGCGCGTCGTGCGTCAAGACACGCTTTCCTATCGCAAGAATCTGCTGGCCTTGCACCCGGACTACGTGGTGCATGGAGACGACTGGGTTGAGGGGCCGCAAAGTATGGTGCGGGCCGAAGTGGTGGAGCTGTTGGCGAGCTGGGGAGGCGAGCTTGTGGAGGTGCCCTATACGAGGGGTGTCTCGGCCACGTCGCTGGAGGCCCGCTTGAGAGAGTTCCGGCGCTCGCCAGACGAGAGGCGTGGATCACTGCGTAGGTTGCTTCGACTCAAGCCCTTCCTGCGCGTCATCGAGGCGTCGAATGGCCTCAACGGCCTCGTGGTGGAAAACGCGAGCGTGCCAGATCCGGTGACGGGACTGGCGCGCTCGTTTGACGGCATGTGGGTGAGTTCGCTCTGCGACTCCACGCTCAAAGGCAAGCCCGACATCGAGCTCGTGGACTTCACCAGTCGTCTCGCGACCATCCAGGAAATCATGGAGGTCACCACCAAGCCCATCATCCTTGATGGGGATACGGGTGGACGCACCGAGTGGTTTGTGCACAACGTGCGTACGCTTGAGCGCGTGGGAGTCTCTGCCGTGATCGTAGAAGACAAAGTGGGTCTCAAGCAAAACTCGCTCTTTGGTACCGAGCGCATGCAGCGGCAAGCTGATCCGCATGAATTTGCGGCAAAGATTGCCGCCGGTAAGCGCGCGCAGCGTACGACTGACTTCATGATCGTGGCGCGTATAGAGAGCCTCATCGCTGGCACGGGGCTTGACGATGCCCTTGCGCGGGCCCGGACGTACGTTTCCGAAGGCGGGGCCGATGCCGTGATGATCCACTCAAGGGATCACGCGGGTGACGATGTCGCGGCGTTCATGGCGGCTTTCAAATCCGAGTTTCCCGAGGTGCCCGTGGTACTCGTTCCCACCACGTACAACCATCTGACGGAGGAAGAGCTTGCACGGCGCGGTGCCAGCATCATCATCCATGCAAACCATCTGCTTCGGGCGACCTATCTTGCCACGGAGCGAGTTGCGAGGTCCATCCTCGAGCATGGGCGTAGTTTGGAGGCCGACGAGCTTTGTCTGCCCATCAAGGACGTCCTCACGCTCATACCGGAAGATTAGAAACCCAAAAAGGGAGGCTACATTGATAGACCCGAAGGCGTTCGTGGACACCCTCGTGCGCGAGGGACTCGACCTGTGGGCGGGCGTGCCCGACAGC